>JBDTTO010000058.1:0-9911 GCA_039930585.1 Gemmatimonadaceae bacterium | reverse complement strand
TGCGCGAAGCGCATGCGTCGGGCGTCGCGAAGAAGGTCGGCGGAAAGAGCTGAGCAATGTCATCACCTAAAGCCGATGCAGCACGGCGGAGCGTGAGCACTCCGTCAGGGAAAATCAGTTACGTCGAAGCGGGCGCAGGACCCGTGGCACTGTTCGTACACGGCGTACTGCTCAACAGCTTTTTGTGGCGAAACCAGCTCTCGGGACTATCCGATATCCGTCGCTGCATCGCGCCAGATTTGCTAGCGCACGGCGATACTGAAATCGTACCAGGTCAGGATGTTTCCGTAACGGCGAACGCTACGATGCTTCGTGAATTTCTGAACGCGATGCAAATCGATCAGGTTGATCTGATTGGCAACGACAGCGGCGGTGGAATTGCGCAGATTTTTGCGGCGCTCAATCCATCGCGTGTGCGCACTCTCACGCTTACCAACTGCGATGCGCACGACAACTGGCCACCTGAAGCGTTCAAACCATTCCTCGAAATGGCGGCAGCGGGTGGTTTAAGCGGAGCATTGAACGGCATACTGGCGGACAAGAACATATTTCGTTCGCCCGGAGCAATGGGACCTGCGTTCGAGCATCCGGAAACTGTATCAGACGATGTGATCGAAACGTACCTGCGTCCGTTCGTGCGAACCGAACAACGCACGCGCGATCTGGAACGTTTTCTCGCGGCTTTCGACTCGAAGCACACAGTCGCCGTTGAATCCAAACTGCAAACGCTTCAGGCGCCCACGTTGATTGTGTGGGGAACCGACGACGTGTACTTCGACGTGAAGTGGGCACGCTGGCTGGCAGAAACAATTCCCGGAACGCGGCGATCGGTTGAACTGAAAGGCGCGCGCATATTCTTTCCCGAGGAACGTGCCGCAGAGTTCAACAATCAGTTGCGGGCACACTGGGCGTAAACACAACGGCACCTTCCCCTCAGGTGGCAAACACCGAATGTTTAAGCGGTCTCAAGGACGGCCGCCCGGTTCACCATGAGGATTCGAACAATGCATTCCGAACAAATCGTTGGAAACACGCGTTCATTTGTGCGGCTTGTCATTGGCGCGGTGTCGCTGTCACTGTCGGCGTCGTTTGTTGCGTTGGGACAGGCGGGTGCGCAGGTCCTGAGCGGCGCCGACAGCGCGCGTATTGCGTCATTCGTTTCGGCAGAGGCCATGATTCCAATGCGCGATGGCGTGAAGTTGCACACGCTCATCTTCACGCCCAAAAACCAACGCGAAAATCTTCCGTTTATCATGGCGCGCACGCCGTACGGCATTGCGGGCTCCGCGGCGGTGTTTGGCGTATCGTACGCAGAACTTGCGGACGAAGGCTACATCTTCGTGTTTCAGGATATTCGCGGACGATTCACATCCGAAGGATCGTTTGTGATGTTACGTCCGCCGCGTGATAGAAAAGACGCGAAAGCGATTGACGAAAGCACGGACACGTACGACACCATTGAATGGTTGCTCAAGAACGTTCCGCGCAACAATGGACGCGTTGGACAATTTGGCGTTTCATATCCGGGTTGGCTTACGGTGATGTCCATGCTCGATCCGCATCCTGCGCTCAAGGCGGTTTCGCCACAGGCTTCGCCGGCGTCAATGTTTCTGGGTGATGATTTTCATCACAACGGCGCATTTCGACTGGCGTACGGATTTGAATACGTCGCCATGATGGAAAGTGGCAAAGAAGTACAACGTTTTGAATTCGACAAAGCCGACAACTATTCGTGGCATCTGGAGAACGGGCCCCTGTCGAATGTGAATTCGAAGTTGTTCAAGGGAGAACGTCCAACGTGGAATGATTTCGTCAATCATCCGAACTTTGATGCGTTTTGGCAGCGTGAAGCTTTGGCGCAGTATCTCGATCGCGTAACTGTGCCGAGCTTGAACGTCGCCGGATGGTGGGACCAGGAAGATTTCTACGGACCGCTCACCATCTACGCAGCGCTTGAGAATCACGACTCGAAGGGGCTTAACTATCTCGTGGTTGGACCGTGGAATCACGGAGGCTGGCGCGGTCGTTCGGGACAAACACTCGGCAATATCGACTTCGGCAGTGCGACTGCTCCGTATTTTCGAAAGAATATTGAAGCGCCGTGGTTTGCATACTGGTTGAAGGACAAAGGCACACTCAAGCTGGCCGAAGCCACCACATTTGAATCAGGCGCAAATGTATGGCGCAATCATTCCACATGGCCACCGAAAGAAAACGTGAGTTCGCGCAAACTCTATTTTCAACCAGACGGCAAGCTGGGATACGACATTCCGAAAGCGGGAGATCCGAAACCATACGATGCGTACGTGGCAGATCCAAACAAGCCCGTACCGTATCGCGCACGCCCAATTCTTCCAACGTTTGGTGCTGGTTCAACCTGGTCGCAGTGGTTGGCCGACGATCAACGCTTCGTGCAGGATCGTCCGGATGTTGTGGCGTGGGAAACGCCGCCGCTCACCGAAGACGTGACAGTCGCCGGAGAAATACTGGCGAAACTGTTTGCAGCAACGACCGGCACCGATGCAGACTGGATTGTCAAACTCATTGATGTATATCCGGAGAACGATGCGAAGCTCGGCGGATATCAGTTCATGGTCGCAAACGATGTCTTGCGCGGACGTTTCCGAAACAACTTTGAAAAACCGGAAGCCATCGTCCCCAACAGCACGACAGCGTTCACGGTAAATCTGCACACGCAGAACTACCGCTTCAAAAGAGGACACAAGATTCGCGTACAAGTGCAAAGCAGCTGGTTTCCGCTCATTGATCGCAATCCTCAATCATTCATTCCGAATATCTTCAACGCGAAGGCGACAGACTTTCGTGCAGCGACACAACGTGTATTCCGTTCGCCAAACTTTGCATCGTTTATTCAGCTGGCAGTCGAAGCACCGAAATCGACCGTACCGTAAACGCAAGAAGGGCCGCCAGTGATGGCGGCCCTTCTTGTCGCGAAATGTACCGGCTGTCGGCGTAGTCTTTACTCTCGCGCTCCAGCCAGGACCGCGTCAACACGAGTTGCAAGCAACGGGTGCTGTCTCCAAAGATAAAACGACATCACGCCAGCGCCAATGAGGTTGGCAATAAAAACCTGAGCCCAGGTCAATTCGCCGAAGCCACGGGAGAGCAGATACGTGCCGCCCACCCACCACACCTCAAATACCGCCAGCAGCCCCAAAAGTCCGATCACGACCGATGGGACCTTTTCGGCTCCATTCACTACCCAGGAAAATCCCAACCCTGCGGCAACAAAGGCGCTGTAATGAAAAAGCGTGTACCCCAGGAATGCTGCTGCTTGTCCAGGTGTATCACCATTGAGAAACAACGAGCCTAGTGATGTACCCAGCATGACGGGAGTTGCGAGAAACTTGCCCTGAATCAGATCGAGGATTGCAAACCAAACCGCAACCGCTGTTGCCCCGATCAACCCCGCAGCAATACCTTCGCGTGTAACCCTGTTCGTGTCACCCATGGTGATCATCCCTCCGTAACGCGTTGCTGGACTACGTGAGCCCACGGTTTGAGAGTCGATCGGGCAGGGATCGATTCGCTTTCTCAAACACCATTGGCTCTATTATCGCGGCTGACTGCTCCAGCGCCAGTACGTATTGCCAAGTCCGTTCAGGACTCGCAGCCCTTCTCCCTTCTCTACGCTGATGATGAACCTTCGTTCCGCACGTTCCGTGTGCGGCGCCACACCCAAGTCTCAGCCGTCAACGCGCTGGGGTGGTCAACGCTGGGTTAGCCAACGCCGGGTTGTCGCGCTGCTGCTGGCAACTTTGGTGTCACGCACAGGGCACGCAGCCGGCACGACCGCGACGCCTTACATCCATGAAGACCGCGCGACGCCCACAAGAATTCCCGATGCCTCATGGGACGAGCGTCTCCGTGCGTGTGAAGGCGAAACGCCGGGCAAGTCACCATTGCAGATCGCGCTGCGTCACTATGTAAAAGGTGCCGATCCAATCCCGCGCCGTTTTCTAACGACCGTTGGAAACGACTCTGCAGTTTCGGAAATGGGCACCAAGGTGTTGGCTGAGTTCGGACCGACGTACTACTACGCTGGCAGTGAAACGGCAAAGGCAGCGCTTCGTGAAAAACTCGAACGCGTTGGGCCATATCCAGCACTGTTGGTCGTGGTGCGTACCGACAAGAAGTTGAATGCGACAACACAAATCGTTCGGTTGGGCGGCCACTACATCACCGGCGAATTCAACGGCAAGCTTGCACTGTCTCGACAGTACACGATTTCCTGCGGGACCTCGGGATGGGTCATCAAGGACACGAAAGAGGAACCACCAAAATGACCGCGCGCAGCGAACGGCTGTTGGCACTCGATGTGTTTCGCGGCATGACCGTCGCCGGCATGCTGCTCGTGAACAATCCCGGCACGTGGAGTTCGATTTATCCACCGCTCGAGCACGCGCCCTGGCATGGCTGGACGCCGACCGATCTCATTTTTCCGTTCTTCCTGTTTATCGTTGGCATCACAACCTCCATTTCACTCCAGGGACGACGCGCCCGCGGCGATGACGAAAGCGCGATTCTCCGGCAAATATTGAAACGCGGTTTTCTGATTTATCTGTTTGGATTGTTGCTGTCGTGGTTTCCGTTCTTCACGTACACGTCCATCACCGAACTGCCAGACGCGACGTTCCTGGATCGCGTTGTGTACCGCGTGGAGCATCTGCGCATTCTGGGCGTGCTGCAGCGTATTGGTATCGCCTACCTCATTGGTGCACTCCTCACGCTGCGCACGACGCTTAAACAGCAGTTGGTGATTCTCGGAACGCTGCTGTTCGGATACTGGGCATTAATGACTCTCGTGCCAGTTCCCGATACTGGTATTGCAGGACGTTTTGTGCTCGATAAACCCGACCAGCTCCTGAGCGCGTGGCTCGATCGCACGATCCTGGGAGTGAATCACCTCTGGAGCGGCAGCAAAACGTGGGATCCGGAAGGGCTGCTTTCCACGGTCCCCGCTGTCGGCACGATGATTCTCGGTACCTTCGCCGGTAAATGGATTGCGAAGCGCGACGTGGAATTAAACAGTCGGCTGTCCGGTCTCTTTGCGGTGGGTGCAATCACGATGATGCTCGGACTTGTCTGGAATTGGTGGTTTCCCATTAACAAATCGCTCTGGACAAGCTCCTACGTATTGTTCACGGGCGGCATGGCGGCGGTGGTGCTGGCTACCTGCCTGTGGGTGATTGATGTGCGAGGTGTTCGTGGATGGACGAAACCATTCGTCACGTATGGACTGAATCCGATGCTGGCATTTCTGGGTTCAGGCATGATGGCGCGCATGATGGGTTCGATGATCAACATCGACGTTGATGGCAAGCCCACACCATTGCAGTCGGTGGTGTACAACAACGTGTATGCAAGCTGGCTCTCGCCAATCAACGCATCGCTGGCGTATGCAATCACGTTCGTCTTGTTCTGGTACGTCCTGTTGTTGATCGCTGAAAAGCGCGGGTTTGTGTTGAAGGTGTAGCGCAATACATTCGATGCACGCGCTCGTTTTGCGCGCGCGTTTGATTTCTCTTTCCGTCGTATTTGATGAAACAGTCGTCGTCTGCCCGGGCGCTACTGCTGCTCAGTGTCGTATCACTGGCCAGCCTTGCACTTCCACTGCGTGTGTTGCCCGCAGCGCCTCAGGCGTCGACGACACGAAAACCGGCGCGCGCCTCAACAAAGGCACCGGCCAAACGCACTCCGTCGAAACCTGCGCTTCGCTATACAACACCACGCGGCGCTGCAGCACTCTCGGCGGACCTTGGCGCAATTCTTGGCAGTCGCACGCGCGGCGGCTCGTGGGGCGCGATGGTCATCTCGTTATCGCGTGGCGATACGCTGTTCGAGGCAAACCCTGACAAGCCGTACACGCCCGCATCAACGATGAAGTTGTTCACCACCGCGTTGGCGCTCGAAAAGCTTGGCGCCGATCACACGTTCAGTACGGACGTGTTGCGCGACGGCACGATTGATAAAGACGGCGTGGTGCATGGCAACCTGATTCTTCGCGGTGATGGCGACCCCGCGCTTTCGCCGCGGTTCGTGCGCGGCGGTCCGAGCGCACCAATGGACATGCTGGCGCAACTCACCAGCAGCGCCGGAGTTACCAAGGTCACGGGCGATCTCATTGCGGACGCGTCTGCATTTGAATCACGCAACATCCCCGAAGGATGGCTCACGCGTTACGCGGGCTCCGCGTACGCCGCGCCGTTTTCCGCGCTTTCGCTGAACGAGAATATCGTCATTGTTTCCATCACTCCTGGTGGTGCGGGTAACGCGGCAGTTGTCGCACTTGAGCCGGATACGCGCGGAATGACTGTGACGAACTCGGTGCGCACGGTCGCCGGCACCAGCGTGCGTGTATCGTCGCGACGCATCAGCGATGATCGCGTGATCGTGTCCGGCACCATTGGCAGCCGGGCCGGGCAGCGGCGCTATCAGCTGGTGGTTGGTGATCCGGTCACGTTCACGGCTGGCGCGTATCGCGCTGCGCTCGAAGCCAAGGGTATCACCATCGGCGGTACCATTCGGGTCGGTCCAACTACGCCGCAGGCAACCGTAGTTTCGTCCATGCCGTCGCCGCCGCTCTCGCGTTTGGTGTCATTGATGAATCGCGAAAGCATTAACCATTATGCCGAGATGTTGTGGCGTGACGCGGCGCGCGGTCCGACGCGCAGTATCGTCGGATCAGCCCAAACCGCCGACTCAACCTTGCAGCAGTTCCTCACCAAACAGGTTGGAATTGCTCCGGGCGCGGTCGTTGCAACTGACGGCAGCGGTCTCTCAGTGCTGGATCGCGTCAGTCCCCGCGCGATGGTGCAGTTGCTGTCCCATGCCCACAACTCGGCCTGGTCAAGCGCATTTCACGCCTCGTTGCCTGTTGCGGGCGAATCCGAGTTGCTGCGGCATCGCATGAAGTTCACGCCGGCACAGGGAAATCTGCACGCGAAAACGGGCACGACAAATTCAGTGATTGGGCTGGCGGGTTACGTCACCGCGGAGAACGGCGAAATTCTCGCATTCTCATTCCTGTACAATGGCAACGATCGCTTCGGCGCGCGCGAGACTATCGACAACATGGGCCCGACGATGGCGGGGTTCTCGCGGGATTAACTGCCTTCGTGCTGCACCGCCACGCGAATAGTCAGAGAGCACAAAAAATGAACGCGGAAACCGCATAAAAAAGGCGGATAAAAGCGGGTAAGGATCCGACGCCTTGAAGTTTTCAAAGGCAGTAGACCTTACCCTTTTTTTATCCGCCGTTTGCATCCGCCCGTTTTACAATTTTTCCGCGTTCATGTTGTGCTTCTGCTGGCGTGCTTTCTGACTCCGTGATCCAGGCGCAGCAGTTATCGGCGCGTCGAACGCGCCGATGATTTGATCTTCTTCGAGTGCGCCAGTCGCGCTGAGCGACGTGCAGCACCCTGTGGCAACGAACGCGCCGGCTTGCGCACCAACAACGCTTCGCGACTCGGCTCAAGCGATTTGACGTTGAACTTAGCCGCGGCAATACGAGCGGCACGCAGACCACTTGGTCCGGCACCAGTGACGAGCGTTGAGTTGAACCCGACGGCAAATCCGGCACCAAGCCCGGCCGGATCGCCAGTGAGCGCCCACAGGTACTCGCTGGTTCCGGTCGACATCGCCTGCCAGTTCAAACCATCAAAGTGCATGATCGATCCAGCTGCTCCGGTGACATATAAGTCGCTGGCGTTCGGGCCCCACACTGAGGTGAGTTCGGCAGCAATTCCAACGCTGAACACGTCCCACGATGTTGCGAAGTGATAACTCGCGGCCGAGCTGCCAAGTACGCCAACGGAGAAAAGATTGTTTGATGCACTGCCCCAGATGCCAGCCAGCAGCGCGCTGCTGCCCACGTCCATCGAACTCCAAGCCGAACCATTGAAACGGAGCACCGCTCCATTGTCACCAGCGGCGTAAACGTCTGACGCACTTGTTCCAAACACTGTGTACAATGGATTCAACTGCGTCGTGACGACTGACCAGGCGGTGCCGTTAAATCGAAGCACTTCACCATCGTATGTGGTCGCGTACACGTTGCTGCCGCTGGTGCCCCACAAGCTGAGAATGTCTGCGCTTGTTGGCGACGTCATCGTGGACCACGTGTTGCCGTTCCATCGAAGAATGAGTCCTGCGTCTCCGCCGGCAAATGCTTCGGTCGCACTGATGCCCCACACCGTGTTCAATCGCGACAGTGTTGGCGACGTTTGGCGCGTCCAGTTTGTGCCGTTGTAGCGATAGATAAATCCAAACTCGCCAACGGCCCACGCGTTGTTCACGCCCGTTGACCACACGTCAATGAGATCGGGCGCAAGGTTCATGGTTTGCCAGGTGGATGCGGAGTAGCGCAACACGAGGCCGCGTTCGCCGCCCATCCACAAGTTGCCACTCGCATCAATCGCCGTGCTCAGAAACTGTACACTGTACGGCGGATCCGCGGCGACCACATCAAGTACACCGTTCAGCACGCGCAACGCGATTCGGTCGCCACCGATATAGATCTTCGTGCCACCTAGATTCGTTCCGGTCACCGAATACAAATCACTGCTGACGCCGTTCGATTCGAGCAACGTCCACGCGCCGCCGTTGAACCACACCACCGTTCCAACTTCGCCCACAGCGTATACGTCGTTGTTGGCAGTGCCGTACACGTCGCGCAGGTTCACGCTGGTTGGTGAAGTAGCGCGCGACCAGACACCGTTGGTGGAGCGCAGCAACGTGCCGTTTGTGCCAACCGCAAACCAGACATTGCCGCCGGCAGCCCACACGCTGTTCAAATTCTCTCCAATGATGTTCGTGGCCGTCGTGGCCCACGTCGATCCGGTGAGACGTACCGCCACACCAGCAGCACCGACGGCAAATGCGCTTGTCGCGCTTTCAACCCAGACATCGTTCAGATCATTGCTGGTGCCAGAAGTCGTCGCCTGCCACGACGTTCCGTTCCACACCACAATTTTCCCGCCCGTTCCAACCGCAATCACGTTGGTTCCGCTGCTGCCGTGAACTGCCGAGAACTGGGTGCCGAATGTTGCACCTGCCGCCGTCTTCGACCATGAAGAGCCGTCGAAGTGAAAGACGTCACCGCGTGAATTCACCGTGAACACGTCTGACGGACCGGCCACGTAAGTAGACACGATGTTTTCAATCATCGGGCCGGACAGTCCGGTGCTCGTCCATGACGTAGCCAATCGCGCGCCAACCGAAACGGTAACTGTCGCACTCTTCGTGGGATCGGCAACCGATGTAGCGCTGACCAGCGCCGAACCATTGGAAACAGCGGTAATAACGCCGTTGCTGACCGTCGCAATATTTGGCGCACTGCTCGACCATGTCACCGCGCTCGAAACGCCAGGATCACCAGTAACCGTTGCACTCACGGTTGCGGATGCGCCCGCTGTCATGGTCAACGTGGTTTGAGACACCGCGACGTTAATCGGCTGAGAAGAAACCAACAGCGTCAGTGAATTCGATTGCGTAGCGTCGGCTGTGGACGTCGCGGTAATCGTAGCGGAACCGAACGACACTGCCGTCACGACACCACTGCTGCTGACCACGGCAACCGCGCTGTTGCTCGTGCTCCAATTCACGGTCTGCGCAAGTCCGGCATCAGCCGTTACCGTCGCCACGAGTGCTGTTGTCTGGCCGAGAAACAGTGTGCTGCTGCTTGGCGGAGCGATTTCAATCTGACGCACAATCGGAACCACACTGAGCGCGGCAGAGCCTTGCAGTGTCCCGTCAACAGTTGACGTTGCGGTGATTGTTGCCGATCCGAGCGCAACACCGGTGACCAGGCCTTGCGTCGACACGGTTGCAATAGCGGGCGCGCTGCTTGACCACGTGACAGTGGTTGGCAAACCGGCGTCCAACGTAAC
>JBDTTO010000057.1:0-10020 GCA_039930585.1 Gemmatimonadaceae bacterium | reverse complement strand
TTCCACGGCGCCAAGGTTTGTTCGTCAAACCTCCCACCAAGCCGCTCCAACCCGCATTTCCGGCCGAATTCGGCTCCCGCCCGCAGCACCCGTTTGCGCTTCCTGCCTGCATTTCCCGCCTGCATTTCCCGCCTGCGCTTCCCCGCCCGCACCAGCTCGACGCACCCGCACCATCCCCCACCGGAGTACACGAGAATGAAAGTGTCGCGACGATTCGTCGTGGTTGTAGCGGTCCTCCTCGCCTCGGCCAACGCGTTGTACTCCCGCGTTTCCTGGGCGCAGGGCACCGGCACCATTCAGGGCACCGTGCGGTCCGAATCCGGACCACTCGAAGGCGTGACCGTCACCATCGTTGGTACGCTGCTCGGCTCAACCACGCGCGCTGATGGCAAATACACGATCAGCAACGTCCCCGGCGCGCAGTACACCGTGCGGGCAACGCGTATCGGTTATGCGCGACAGGAACTGCCGGTAACTGTTGCGGCAGGAACGCCCGTTACGCTCAACTTCGATCTCAAGACTGCGGCGATCGCACTCGATCAAGTTGTGGTAACGGGATACGGTTCGCTCGCGCGACGCGACGTGACTGGTTCAATCGGTTCGATCACGAGTGCGGACATTGCGACGTTGCCGGTGCCGCGTATTGATCAGGCGATTTCGGGAATGATTGCCGGCGTGCAAGTGCAAACTACCAATGCACAGCCGGGATCTGAAATGCGCATTCGCGTGCGCGGCGGCAATTCACTCAATGGCAGCAACGAACCACTGGTTGTTGTTGACGGTGTCATTGGTGCCGATCTCAATCAGATCAATCCGAGCGACGTTGAAACAGTCGATGTTCTGAAAGACGCATCAGCAACCGCCATTTACGGCGCGCGCGGCGCGAATGGTGTCATCATCGTAAGTACGAAACGCGGCGCGGCGGGCGCCATGAAGTTTTCGTACACGGGATACGCCGGATCGCAGCAGGTGTCGCAACACATCGATGTGTTGAACGCCAATGAATTCGCAAAGATGTTCATGCGAAATCCCAATCACGACAAGTCTGTCACGTACGACACCACGGCCAACCTGCCGTCAACCGACTGGCAGAAAAGTGTGTTCGAAAACGCACCGATGCAGAGCCACGATCTGCGCGTGTCGGGATCCAACGGCGGCACGAGCATTCTTGCGGGCGTTTCGCTCTTTCAGCAGGACGGCATCGTCTCCAACTCGCGTTTCAATCGCGGATCGGTGCGCTTCAATCTCGATCAGCAGTTAGGCAAAAAAATCACGGCCGGTACACGTGTGACGTTCAGCCGCTCCACCGGAAATGCCGTTCGCGTAAACGATGGTTACGGTACGGCGGGTGGACCAGTAACGATGGCCGCACTTCGTTTCGCGCCAACGATTCCAATTCTCAAGGATGACGGTTCGTTCTCTGCACCACTATTGCCATCACAAACGCTCGACAATCCGGTCGCCATTGTCTCGCTGCTGAACAACAAAACGACCACGAACTACCTGTTGGGTAATGCATTCGCGACCATCGAACTGCTGCCGCATCTGAATTTGCGTTCGAGTGTTTCCTACACCTCGAGCGACGCCAAGCAACAGATCTACACCTCACGACTGTTGCGCGCGGCCCTTGGATCGGGGCAAGCGAACATAAACACGGCCAGCATTCAGACATTCCTGAACGAAAACACACTCACACTGCGTGAGAATTTCGGGAAGAGCGATTTCACCGTGCTGGGTGGCGTGACTGCGCAAACCAGCAAGCGTGACAGCACCACCGCACAAGGTGTCGGTTTCACCAGTGACTTGCTTGGCTACAATCGTCTCAACCTCGCGCAAACCGTCACGGCCGGTTCAAGCTCTGCGAGTGATCGACTGCTCTCGGGCTTCGCACGCATCAACTACGGCTATGACGGCAAATATCTGCTTACAGCCACGTACCGTGCTGACGGCGCATCAAAGTTCGCGGTCAACAACAAGTGGGCGTACTTCCCGTCGTTCGCAGCTGCATGGCGCTTGAGCGATGAAGGCTTCATGAAGAAGATTGGCGCAATCACCGAACTGAAATTGCGCGGTGGTATTGGACAAACCGGCAGCGATGCCGTCAGCCCGTACCAATCACTTGGCGCATGGAGTGTTGGCTCGCCATACGACATCGGCACGACGACGTTCAACAATGGCGCGAATCCAAGCCGCAACGCGAATCCGAATCTCAAGTGGGAAACCACGACGCAAACGGACGCCGGATTCGATCTTGGTCTCTTCAGCAATCGCGTGAGCATCACCGCGGATGCGTATTCAAAAACCACACGTGATCTGCTGTATGCGAAACTGGTTCCGTACTACACGGGCTACACCAGCTACATCACGAACATCGGCTCCGTCGAAAACAAGGGACTCGAAATCATTGTTGATACGCGCCATCATGTCGGTCCGGTAAGTCTGCAACTGGGCGGCAACATTTCGTGGAACAAGAGCAAAGTGCTCGACCTTGGCGGCGACAAAGAGTTCTTCGTGAACGGCGTGAACACGTCGCTGCCCACATTCATCCCCGGCGGCATCGTTCGCATTGGCCAGCCACTCGGCAACTTCTTCGGCTACATCTGGGATGGAATCTTCCAGACGGCCGCCGAAGCAACGGCCAGCGGACAATCAGGCGCGCTTCCCGGCGGCATGAAGTTGCATGACGTAAACGGTGACGGAAAAATCTCCACCGATGACCGCGTCATTCTTGGTAACGCGCTTCCGAAATACACGTTTGGCCAGAACGGAACCGTTGGTTGGCGCTCGCTCACCATGACGTATCTGCTGCGCGGCGTTCAGGGAAACAAAGTCGCCAATCTCAACCGGCAGGGAATGGAAACGCCGGGCGATGTGGTGAACACCCTCACAAAGACGCTGAACTACTGGACGCCAGGCAGCGGCATTCAGAATATGACCGGAATTGGTATACAACCGTTCAATGCGATGACGTCGCGTTGGGTTGAAGACGGTTCGTTTGTGCGATTGCAGAACGTGACTGTGAGCTGGCAGGTGCCGTCGCGGCTGATTCAACGCGCGAATATCCAAAGTCTCCGCATGTACCTGAGCGGACAGAATCTCAAAACGTGGACCAAGTATTCGTGGTTCGATCCAGAAGCGAGTTCACGCGGCACCAGTGATTTGCAAATCGGTTGGGATGATTCGAGCTATCCCGGCGTGCGGACGTTCACCTTCGGCCTGAGCGTGGGCTACTAGGAGTCATGAAAATGAATCGGAAGTACCTCAGCGCGGCGACAAGCGCCATGACGGTCGTCGCCATGACGCTCTCGCTCGCCTCGTGCGAAGATTTCCTCACGGAAAAACCCGCGGACTTCTTTACACCCGCAAACTTTCCGTCAACCGAAGCCGATCTGAAAATCGCTTTGGGCGGCATCGACAACTGGTACACGGGCGGTGCGAATCAGGCGTATTACATTCGCGGCTGGCCGATGATTTCCGAAGTGCCATCCGAACAAACCGTGTTGATCAACAACACGACGGATTCGAAATACGAACAGGATTCATACACATACAACTCCGGCAACGAGTGGCTGTTTCGTGTGTGGGCGCAGGCGTACGGCGCAATCGGTCAGGCCAATCTGATGATCGATCGCATTCCCACCATGGCGGGCGTGCCACAAGATGTGAAAGATCGCTACATGGGCGCGGCGAAGTTTCACCGCGCACTCAACCACTTCAACGCAGTTCGCGTGTGGGGCGAAGTGCCGTTGATGTTGGCGCCGATTACCGACTTTGCAAACGCAAACGCAGTAGTGCGCGCACCAATTGCCGAAGTGTACAAGGCCATCGCGGCCGATCTTGTTGACGCGGTGAAGTTGCTTCCAGTCAAGTGGCCGGATTCAGCAACGCCCGACGATGGTCGTCCAACACGCGGCGCCGCCGGAACCATGCTGGCCGATGTGTACGCGAACATGTCCGGTGAACCACTCAAGCAGGATCACTGGGCCGATGCGGCCGCGGCCGCGCAAGTTGTCATCGACAGCAAAGCGTACGCGTTGGTAACCGACTTCTCGCAGCTCTGGCAGGTCAAGAACAAGAACGGCCCGGAACACATCTACTCCATTCAGTTTGAGGGATTGATTCGCAATCTGTTTACGACGCAGTCTCGCCCAAGCGGTATTGGCGCGGAAAGTGGTTCCAACTACTGGTGCTCAACGCCGGAGTTCATGGATTCGTTTCTCGCCACCGACAAACGCAAGGCGCCAACATTCCTGACCTCCGTAACGGTCGGCGCGACGACGTTCAACTATCAGACCGTTGGAACCGTGAAGGGATTTGGCGACAAGAAGCCACGCTTTCCGCTTCCCATGCCGTACTACGGAAAGTTCTATGACAACGGAGGACAGTCCATCACGCTCAACGCTGGTCGCTCAAATCTGAACTGGCCCGTGTATCGCTACGCCGAGACTCTGTTGCTGCAAGCTGAGGCGGAAAACGAAGCGCGTGGACCGGCAGCCGCATACACCGCCATCAATCTCGTTCGTGTGCGCGCTGGTATGGCGCCACTGTCTGGATTGTCGCAAGCGCAATTTCGCGATGCAGTTCGTCAGGAACGCAGTTGGGAGTTGGCGTTCGAATCAAAGCGCTTGTTTGATCTCAAACGGTGGGGCCTGTACACCACGGTCATTGGCGCAGATGGCGTGTCGAAGATTGGCTGGAAACCAACGAACATCTGGGCGGCAATTCCGCAGCGTGAAATCGATATCAATCCTGGCCTCAAGCAGAATCCCGGATACTGATTTGGTGCAGTCGTAACATGAAGCAACTGTTGATTCGTGGATGCGCTCTGTTTCTGGCGTTGGGTGCTGTAAGCCCAATGCAAGGACAGGCGCAATCGCGTGAACAGGAATTGGTACGTACGGCCGACCTCTCGAATTTGTCGCCGTTGGATTTCAACGACGACGAACTCGATCTTCCGTATTACCTCGCACATTTCGCGCGCGTAGCAAATAGCGTTGCACTGACAGGACCGCGTCGCGGATTTATTGACATCGCCGTATGGCGCGAGCTGAAAGACAATCAGCCATACAACGCCAGAATCATGGAGAGCATTCTGTCTCTGGCGTATTTCTACACGCTCAATCGGCCGTGGAATATCTATCACGGTGATCCAGCGGTGCGCGCACGACTTGAAGCGGCACTGGACTTCTGGACGAAGAGTCAGAATCCGGACGGATTATTCAGCGAATACGCGGTAGGGAATTGGAGTCTCGCGCCAACGGCGTTTGCCACGAAGTTCATGGGCGAGTCACTGCGACTGCTCAAGAATGGTCCGCCAATTGACACGGGAATCTATCGTCGCGCCGTTGTTGCTGACCGTAAAGCGCTAATGGGCACACTTACTCGCGCCGACATGCAGGAACACGGGCGCGTGTACACAAATCAGTTCAGCAACGCGTTCGCTGGTGCGCTTGCATATCTCGACTTGTTTCCCGATGTGGAACTGAATCGCGTGCTGCACGAACAAGTTGCGCTTGCCGACAAGGATCATCAGAGCCCAGTTGGATTTTTCTATGAACTGGGTGGTCCGGATTGGGGTTACGACCTCAACACGCATCACAGCAACTTCATCATGGCGTGGAATTACACGCACGGTACTTCGTTCGCGAAGTCATTCAGCGAACCAATGGTCCGGTGGTACGATTGGTTTGCGTACAACGCGTTGCCCGAACCAAACAACAGTCGTGCACTCACGCTCAATCGCGCGATTGAAACACGACAACGCACGGCACTGGCTACTGATGCGGGCACCAGCGAGGCGATCACCGGATTTCCGATTGCGGAAGTGGTGCCAGGCGCACGCGTGCTCGGTCCAACGCGCGAAGAACTCACTCGGCGCAATGCTGCAACCCGTGCCAAACTCGTAAAGAACTGGCCACGAGTCGATACCATGCCCGTTGGTACGTTTCGCGCGTTTTCGCCGTATGCGTTCTTGCATCGCAGTCACACGCGCTGGTTTCCGACCGAAGCACAGTGGAAAGCCACGCGCGCTGACATGCGCCCGGTCAAAGAGCAACGTTTCACCCATCAACGCATTGATTCGCGGAAGCCCATGGCATTCACATATGTTCGGCGTCCGGAGTACTACGCTGCGTTCGCAACAGGCGACATCGTCACTGCGCAACAACGATTTGGATTAGGCGTGTTGTGGACACCAAAGGGCGGCACGTTCCTGCAATCCCAGAGCGCTGGCACCACTACGAGTTGGGGTACGCGAGCAAGCGATGCATCAATGGTGTACGAAGCGACGTCGATGCCGGCGACGTTTGATGTGAATGCCAAGCGCGTTTCACTGCAAACGGGCGCGCACGATTTGCCAGCGGGCGATCTCAAAATTCAGTATGCGCTTGGGAAGGCCGGCAGTAAGACGGTCGCGTTTGATGACGCAGGTGTTCACGTTTCAATCGAGCATCCGAGCGCATTCGTAGAGCAATTGCCATTGCTGATTTTGCAAACGGACCCTGTTGTATCCACACCAGGGCAGATCACGTTGCATCGGAACGGCACCCAGTTGGTGGTTCGCTGGAATTCGAAAGCTGCGGCAACTGTGACGCGCACCGACGAACGTGTTGGTGATCGGAGTATTGTCGTCGTATCAATTCCGGCGACTGGCGCGTTGCATTATGACATTCAGTTCAAGAACTGACATGGGTGTTGCGATTCATCGGTGTTTTTCGCGTGGACGTATGCGAGGCCTTTTTTCCCTTGGAATTGTTGGGCTGACTTTGTGCGCGAGTGTTGCGCGAGAGCTTGATGCGCAGGTTGCAACTTCGAAGCCATCAACAGCAATACTCAAGTTTGATGCGCAGGCGCGCGCAGTTGTCGCGCGGATGACATTGGCCGAGAAGATTGGGCAGATGACGCAGGTGGATCAGTCGTTTCTGAAGGATACGAGCGACATCGAACGCTATTTCTTCGGATCGATTTTGAACGGTGGCAGTTCGGATCCGGCGACGGGCAACTCGTTGCCGGAATGGCGCGCGATGGTGGAGTTGTATCAGCAGCATGCAGAGCGCACGCGACTTCGCATTCCGCTCATTTACGGAATCGACGCCGTGCATGGGAATAACAATGTTGTCGGTGCGGTTGTATTCCCGCACAACATCGGCCTTGGTGCCACGCGAAATCCGGTGTTGGTGCAGAAGATCGCGCAAATCACGGCGGAAGAGACGCGCGCCGTTGGTGCGAACTGGGCATTTGCGCCGTGTATTTGTGTGCCGCAGGATATTCGGTGGGGACGCACGTACGAAGGGTTCAGCGAAGATCCTGCGTTGGTTGCATTGATGGGAGCCGCCGCGGTGCGGGGGTTACAGGGGACAACGGGGGGCAATTCCGCGGTCACCAACGCTGACGGCGGAAACGCCTTAGGCGGCACCATCGATGCAATACATGTAGCGGCCAGTGCCAAACATTTTGCAGGCGACGGCGGCACGTCACTGGGCAGCGGAATCGACAAGAAATTCGATCAGGGTGATACGCGCGTTGATACGGCAACGCTTCGGCGCATTCACATTCGTCCGTACCTCGATGCCGTTGAGGCGGGTGTTGCGACCATCATGCCATCGTACAGCAGCTGGAATGGCCGGAAGGTTTCGGGTGACTCCGGACTGCTTACCGGCGTGCTGAAGACCGAACTTGGATTCAACGGATTTCTGATCTCCGATTACAAAGCGGTCAATCAGATTGATACGAGTTACAAAAAATCAATTGCCATTTCGATTAACGCCGGTATGGACATGGTGATGGTGCCGGATCGGTACAAGGATTTTATCGAGTTGCTCACACAGCTGGTGAATGAAAAAGCAGTGCCGATGTCGCGGATTGATGACGCCGTCACGCGAATCATGCGCGTGAAGTTCGCGCTGGGTTTGATGGATGCGAAGTACGACTTTCACGCGGATCGTGCACTCGAGAAAACATTTGGTTCGGCAGAACATCGCGCGGTCGCGCGTCAGGCGGTGCGTGAATCGATGGTGCTACTGAAAAACGAGAAGGGTGCGCTACCGCTTTCCAAAACTGCGCGTCGGATTCACGTTGCAGGAAAGAGCGCAAACGATATCGGAATTCAGTCAGGTGGTTGGACGATTGGTTGGCAGGGGCAAGCGGGCGATATCACAACTGGTGGCACAACAATTCTTTCTGCTATTCGCGCGGGCGCCGGCAAATCAACAGAGGTGACGTATTCCGTCGACGGCATGAACGCGACGGGTGCGGACGCAGTGGTGGTGGTAGTCGGCGAACAGCCGTACGCTGAGATGAAGGGCGATAGACTCGATCTTACGCTGGACGCGGCGGACCGTCAGACAATCACCAACGCGCGCACAGCGAATGTGCCGGTGATTGTTGTGATCATTTCCGGTCGCCCACTGGACATTACGTCAATGCTGCCGAGTGCAAGTGCAGTGCTTGCGGCGTGGCTTCCGGGCACTGAAGGTGGTGGTGTTGCGGACGTGTTGTTTGGTGTGTATCGCCCGACGGGTAAACTTTCGTTCACGTGGCCACGTGTTGGTGCGGACCGAACGAACGCCTTGTTTCCATTTGGATTTGGATTGAGCTATTGATCCGTGCGCGTTCTCGACGCCCTCAATTCGTCTCGTCAACGGTGCGTCCGCCCAGTCCGTCCAGTCCGTTGTGTCCGCAAATGTTAATTCGGTTAACGATTTCAACACTGGCACGATTGCCCGTCGACGACGCGCAACATCAGCTCTTGAGCGCCTCCGACAACTCCGCAGTCGTCTCTTGATCGGGTGCACCACTTTGTGCGATACCGCGATCCTTCTGAAATCTCATTAGCGCAGCTTGCGTCTTCGCACCAAACCAACCATCAACGCCGCCGGTGATGTAGCCCAGGTACATCAGTGACATCTGTGCCCAACGGACATTCAAGTCCGGTAACGGGCCAACTTCAAAACGCGCATTAAACGTCGCGAGCTTTTCATCGTATTTGTTTTTCTGAAAATCCGTTCCGTTGTATCGAAATGCGAAACCCGCCCAGTCTTTCTCGCGCAGTCGTTTGCTGAGATTTGCCGACGTAATAAATCCGCACATGGCGCGCATCTGTCCGTCTTCCGAATCCATGCACGCTTTCACCATCTCTTCGAAATTCGCGAAGCCCACCGTTTCCGCGTTAAACCCCATCACCTGACCCAATCCCCACGACGTGCTTTGCAGTGCGGCTTTCCGATCAAGCGCCACTGCGCGTTCAAGGCGCGCGTACTGGGCCACGCCGCGATTGCCGTATCCGCCAGGCGTGCGATTGCTGATGTCGGGATGATTCGAGTCAAATCGACCCTTCGTCAATTTGCTGAACCAATGCCGCTCAAAAAGTATCAGTGGACGCCGGTCTGCCGTGAATCCACAGCCGCTCGTTTCGACCGCCAGCACCGCCCACAACGCGGGCAGCGGGACTGACAACTCCCGGGCCAGCGAGTCGAGTCCTTTTTGCGTGAGCGGTGTGCCTGTGCCCGTAAACATGGTCTAATCCCCATTGTCGGTGATTCGTATAGGCGCAAAAGTTGAGGTCGCTGCCTCAAGCATGACGTTACGCCCAGCCTGCGGCGCGTCAACGTCGAGTCAATGCGTATTCAAAAACCCACCTGCCGACATTGTTGTCCACATCACGTTTGACGCCGGGACGGAGGCCAGCCGGATGGGACGATAGGGTGATTACGACTTCGCTTGTCTAACGGTCATGAGCACGTTGACGAGCACCGATACGAGAGAACGCCTGCTCCTGGCCGGCATGCATGTTTTTGCCGTGGGCGGATACGAGCTGGGCACTGTTCGCGAAATCACTCATCGCGCGGGCGCCAACCAGGCGGCCGTGAACTACCACTTTGGCAGCAAGGCGGCGCTTTACGAAGCGGTCGTCCAGCGCGCCTTTGAACACGCCTTGATCCCGCTGGACGAACCCGGGCTGGCCGTTCGCGGTCGGGCTGCGCTGGTTCGGGCGCTGGTGAGCGACATGGTGATGGGTGCACT
>JBDTTO010000056.1:0-10150 GCA_039930585.1 Gemmatimonadaceae bacterium | reverse complement strand
ACCTCTCGCGTTTTCGCGGCAATGTGTTCAAGCAGCGCGGCTGCGTCAGCATGGTCATTCGGCAAATTCCGTTCGCCATCAAGACGTTCGCCGACCTGCAACTGCCTCCGGTCATTGCGCAAATGGCCGAGCGTCCGCGCGGCATGGTACTGGTCACGGGCCCCACGGGTTCGGGCAAGAGCACCACGCTGGCCGCCATGATCGACAAGATCAACACCGAGCGGCGCGGCCACATCATCACGGTCGAAGATCCGATCGAATTCATCCATCGGCATCGCAATTGCATCATCAACCAGCGCGAAGTAGGCGCTGATACCAAAAGTTTTGCTTCGGCACTCAAGTACGCGCTGCGCGAAGATCCCGACGTCATTCTCATTGGCGAAATGCGCGACCTGGAAACAATCCAGGCGGCGCTGACCATTGCAGAAACCGGTCACCTTGTATTCGCGACGTTGCACACCAACAGCGCGGCCGAGGCGATCAATCGCATGATTGACGTGTTTCCGAGTCATCAGCAGAGTCAGGTACGCGCGCAACTTGCGTTCGTGCTCGAAGGCATTGTCACACAAATCCTATTGCCAAAAATTGCCGGCAAGGGACGCGCCATGGCCGCCGAAATTCTGGTGGTCACCGCCGCGATTCGTTCGCTCATTCGCGACGACAAGGTGCACCAGATTTTGTCTCAGATGCAGGCCGGTAAAAAGTACGGCATGCAGACGCTCAACGATTCGCTGTATCAGTTGTATGTCACGCGCCAGGTCAGTGCGGACGAATGTGTGCGCGCCACCGGCGACAGCACGGAATTCCTGCGCATGATTGGCAAGGGACCCAACGACGACGGCACAGCTTCCAGCAATGGTCGCACAACCGGACAGTTGGCTGGCGCAGGACGTCGTTAGCACCCGCGATTTGCAGCACTAGTTACCGCACCCCGATCAGCAGTACCAACACGAGAATTTCCAGAGGGTATTCAGGATGCCAACGTTTACGTATTCCGCGCGCAGCACGAGCGGCGAACTCAAGTCAGCGACTATCGACGCGCCGTCACGTGACGACGTCGTTGCGCAACTCAAGCGCCAGCGCCTTACCATCATCAAGGTAGATGAAGAGAAGACGCGCGCGAAGAAGAGCGGCGGCGGCATCAAGATGCGCGATATCGTTATTTTTACGCGCCAGTTCTCGACGATGATCAACGCCGGTCTGCCATTGGTGCAGGCGTTGGACATTCTGGGCAAGCAGAGCGAAAACAAAGCGCTGCAAGCAGTCGTACGCGACGTGGTGTTTGACGTGGAATCCGGTAACACCGTTGCGGATGCGTTCAAGAAACATCCCAAAGCATTCAGCGATCTGTATGTCAACATGGTCGCCGCCGGTGAAGCCGGTGGTATTCTCGATACGATCCTGAACCGTCTCGCGTTTTTCCTCGAAAAAAACGACGCACTGGTACGCAAGGTGAAGGGCGCGATGATTTATCCGGCCGTCATCATGGGCGTGGCCGGTATCGCGATTCTCATTCTGCTCTGGAAGGTTATTCCGGTATTCGCCAACATGTTCGCCAGTGTGAACATGGAACTGCCGCTCCCAACCAAAATTGTGGTTGGTCTCTCAGACTTCGTGAATCATTACTGGTGGGCGCTCATTGGCGGTGTCTCGGGCTCGGTGTTTCTCATCAAGCGCTACTACGCAACACAAAACGGTCAGTTGATGATCGATCGACTGATGCTGAACGTACCGGTCCTTGGCGATGTGCTCCGCAAATCTGCCGTGTCGCGTTTTACACGCACACTTGGCACACTGATTTCGTCCGGCGTTTCAATTCTTGAAGGACTGGAAATCACCGCGCGTACGGCCGGTAACCGCGTCATTCAGGACGCGATCATGGCGTCACGCGCCAGCATCGCCGGTGGTGAAACGATTGCTGCGCCGCTGGCCAAGAGCAACGTGTTTCCGGCGATGGTTATCAGCATGATCGCGGTCGGTGAACAAACCGGCGGCCTGGACGAAATGCTCAGCAAGATTGCCGATTTCTACGACGACGAAGTTGATACCGCTGTAAGCGCACTGTTGTCGCTGCTTGAGCCGATCATGATCGTGTTCCTTGGTGTTGTCGTCGGCGGTATGGTTGTCGCGATGTACCTGCCAATCTTCGACATGGTAAACGCAGTCAAGTAAACGACTGAGTTCTGCACGCTCTCGCGTGTCGGCCGACACCCGCGTCGGCAGAATCATCTTTTTGTTGCCGTGCCGGCGAACACGCAGCATCGCCCGAAGGCACGAAGGGTCACGCTGGCGTCAACAGGTATGTGAGCGGCATGTTTCCGCATGCCGCCCTCCCTCAAGCTGCGTGAAAGTCAGGTCCTGAAGCTGATGGCCGATGGACTGTCGGCACCCGCAATCGGCCTGAAACTGAGCCTCTCGGCGGACACCGTTCGCTGGTACATCAAGCAACTGTATCGCGAACTCGCAGTGTCGTCGCGAGCCGAGGCCATCCGCACGGCCATGGCGCGAGGACTCCTCGACTCTCCGGTGCGCGCAGCCCCGCACGCGGCAGTCACGCGGTCCGAGGTCCGGTACGCCAACAACGGCGGCGTGCACATCGCCTACCAGATCGTCGGCAGCGGTCCGGTGGACCTCCTGTTCCTGCACGGGTTCGTGTCGCACCTCGATCTGTCATGGCAGGAGCCTGAGTACACGGCCTTTTTCGAAGGGCTTGGACGGGCGGCGCGCGTCATCATGTTTGACAAACGTGGCGTCGGTGTGTCCGATCGCGATGTGGGGCCGAGCACCGTGGAGCAAACGGTGAGTGACGCGAGATGCGTGCTCGATGTCGCCGGTGCATCCCGCGTGTTCATCATGGGCACGTCGGAAACAGGCGCGGCCGCGGTATTGCTGGCGAGCATGTATCCGGAGCGCGTGGAAGGGCTGATTCTGTTTGGCGCGTCGCCGTTCATTGGCGGCCACGGCAAGGAGTTACCGTGGCTGACCAGCGATGGTGCGCAGTACCCGCCGCTCGAACCATTGCCGGAGCGTTGGGGCGAACCGTGGGCCATCGAGCGCTTCGTGCCATCGCGGGCCACCATTCCCGCGTTCCGAGATTGGTGGTCGCGCATGCTGCGAGCCTCCACCAGTCCGTCCGCGGTCCGCACAGTACTCACGCGTGCACGCGCGGTGGATATTCGCGCGCTGCTGCCCTCGATCACCACACGCACGTTCATCGTGCATCGTGTTGGGGACCGTCTCGTGCCGTTGTCGGCTGGCAGATATTTCGCCACGCATTTGCCAAATGCACGCATGGTGGAGCTTCCCGGCGACGACCATGTGTTTTGGGTAGACGGCGACGAGCTGGTGCGCACGGTTGTCAATTATCTGAAGCATCCCGATGCCGCAGCCGATGTGCGCACCTGGATTGCCATCATTCTGTGCATGTCGGGCAATGGCGCGAAACTCGACGACGCGAAACGTGCGGTACTGGAGGCGCATGGCGCGCGTTTCCTTCGACAGTCGGATGCCGCGTGGACGGCGCTATTCGACGGGCCGAGTACCGCGTTGCGTTGTGCGCGAGCGCTGCGGGCGCTGGGTAAGGGCCGCGTGGGCGGCATGTCGTTGCACGTGGGTGCGTGTTCGCTGAGCGATGGCGTGCCGGTGGGCGCCGCATTTGCGCGCGTGATGGATGCCGCTCACGCTACCGCGCCCGGAGAAATCGTGCTCACGGGAATGCTGCGCGACATTCTCGCCGGTGCAGATGTGTCGGTCGCAGTGCATTCGCTCGCCGCTGGGGATGTCGATATGCCAACATCCACGAAATGGGCGGTGGTGGATTGAGTACGGGCCAAGGGCGGTACGGCGCCACCCGAAAGTCACTACTCAACCAGGTGGTGCGCACCACCTGAGGAGTTCGCGAGGTTCTCGCTCACACGGCTCACTGCGAGCCCCTACAGCGAGGATGCCATGCGTTATTCCCTGTCCCCTACCTTTCGGGCCTTTGCCATGATCACAGCCAGCACCGTTGCCATCGCTTGCAGCGACAACGCCACTGCCCCCGTACTCGACGGACCGGTGACGATCGCTATTTCGCAGTCGCTCACCGGTCAGACCTCGTCTGCTGGCGCGTTCACGATGACTGGCGCGCGCGCGGACAGCGGGACCACCACCGAGGAACTCACGTTTGGGGGGCCGCTTACGCAATCTCCCGTTCCGGTGACGTTCGTGCGCACATTCACTGGCAAAAATGGCACGATGACGGCGAAGGGCAGCGCCACGCTCACGTTCACGAGTCAGACGGCGGCCACGTTGGCGGGTACGTGGACAGTAGAGAAGGGCACGGGCGCGTATGCAAGCACCACGGGTACCGGGAGCATCACCGGCACAGCGAATTTTGGAGCGACACCACCGACGGGTGTGTTGACGTACGCAGGAAGATTGCAGAAGTAGCGGAGCAACATCGTTGCGGTGAGCGCACTGGGATTCGGCGCGAAGTAGTTCTTGACAGCGGTGTGATGGGTCTGCAGCGAGCGTCGGCAAGTTCCGCGCGAGCTTGGGGGTCGCCGACAGGAGACAATGTGCCCCCATTCAGGCAGCAGCGTCACGACCGCCCGATGCATGGTTGTTGTCGATACAATTCGAGAGTTTGTCGTTACATCGCGGGAGCGTACAAAGCTGAACAAAAACGGGGGACGCCAATCGCGTCCCCCGTTTTTTTTTGCGTCTGGGTCAAATGACCGGGTCTTACGCAGGTCGAGTTCCGTATTACAGTCGTCAGCATTCGCGAAGTCAGTGTTTCTGCCCGCACCGTCATCGACGCCCAATACACTATGTCCCTTCAATCTGCTCTTCGTCTCATTCACATCCTGGGCGGCATCGCCTGGGTCGGCGCCGCGTTTTTTGTCGCCGGATATTTGTTGCCCGCGGCGCGCACGGTTGGCCCAGACGCCGCACCTCTCATGCGCGAGATCAATGAAGGGCGGAAATTGCACGTGTACATGTCGTTCATGAGCGTGTTCACGTTGCTGTCGGGTTTTGCACTCGCGTGGCGAGACGCAGGTCCGCTGGGATTTCGTTGGTTCGAGCAGGGATCGGGACTTGTGTACGGAATTGGCGCGATTGCAGCGATAACGGCGTCCGTACTTGGCGGCGCATTCATCGGCCCATCGGCCAAAAAGATTGGCGCGATAACTGGCCAGGCGAATCGCGAACAGCGCGAGCCCACGCCGGCCGAGATCGCGACTCAACGCGGATTGGCCGATCGGATGTTTTTCGGTGTCCGAATGGCCGCGGGGCTCGTCCTGATTGCCTCGGCCGCCATGGCGTTTGCGCGGTACATGTAGTCGAACTAGCTCGCCCAATCGCATCCGTCGGCAGCTTGGATTAAGCCCCGATTAGCAAACCATTAGCTGATCGGGCGTTGCGCTTTCCGCAGGCGCGTTCTTATTGACACTGTATTCCGCGGCTTGAATGCTTGTGGCGCGCAGTGGCGCGCAAATTCTCTCGCGGAGCGCCGGTATGCTCAAAACTGGATTCACTCGGCAGATCTCTAATTGGATTGCGTTGTCAGCTTTGGCGGCGAAGCGCCGATTTTTTCAGGCGACAATTGCAACGGCGCTTGTATGCTGCGCCGAACGTGCGAACGCGCAGGAATTGCGAGTCACAGTCATGATGTCAAATGGAACCACGCCTGCAAGTGGAGTGGTGGCGGTGCTGTTGCATCCCACGCGTGACGACAGCATCATGGCGCGCGCGGTGAGCTCTGAGCGCGGTCGCTTTGTGCTTAAGACTTCACCGACCACCGGTGCTCGCCTGCGATTGCTGCGTATCGGCTTCGAGCCCATGTACGTCGGCGATTTCACACTCACGGCCGGCGAAGTGCGCGACGTTTCCGTCACGTTGGCTGATGTTCGCATTCGGCTCGCCTCCGTGGATGTGAAAGCTGCCAGTCGATGCGAGTTGCGTCCGGATGGTGCGCGTCTTGTCGCGCAATTGTTTCAGCAAGCGCGTACGGCTCTTATCGCGTCAACCACGCCGCTCGTCGGGAACGCGAGCGCGACACAGTTCTCCAGCTATCGCCGGCGTCAGGACCGACGCGGATTGCTGCTGTCGCCTATTCAACGCACTACGCAAAGCAGTGCGACCGTTCGCCCATTTGCGAGTGCAAGCGTTGACTCGCTGACGAAGTTTGGGTACGTGGTAAGCGATGGCATGGAGTTGAGCGGCGGCGGCACATACTACGCTCCCGATGCAAACGTGCTGTTGTCAGATGCATTTCTCGCACATCATTGTTTGCAGTTGGTGCAAGGTAAGGACAGTCTCGGCGGTTCAATTGGCATTGGTTTCCGTCCGGCGGGCGATCGGAAAAATCTGGTGGACGTGCGCGGCACGCTGTGGCTCGACCGTGTGACATCGGAATTGCAGTTTCTCGAATTCACGTACGAGGGACTTCCGGATTACCTGGTTGATGCGGGACTGGGCGGACGCGTTGAATACGCACAATTGTCAAACGGCAGTTGGTTCGTAAATAACTGGTCGATTCGCATGCCGGTGTTGTCGGCCGCAAACGTTGCCAGAATCGGTGCATTCGCCAGAGCGGCTGGGTCGGATCGCGTTATTGCATCGGGACAATTGATTGAGGGTGGTCAGGTACAGAGCATACGTGTGGACGATCAGGTCCTGTATCTCAACACCGATGCTGCGCGCGCCGGACAAACGCAACAGGAAGTTGATGCAGAGCGGGCATCGATTGCCGCGGCGCTCAAAAGCCTGGAAGGTTCGCCAGCAGGCACCGTTGTTCGGGTTGATTCATCGACGACACCTTCTTCGTGCACCGAGAAGTTGTCGCCCCAACGCCCGGGTGGCGTTCGGGGGCGCGTGCTCGATGAAAATCGTCGCGGCGTCGAAGATCAGGACGTAAAAGCCGAATGGAAGGAAGACTTTGAGCTGAGTTCCGGCGCTGGGCTTCGCTGGCGGAATTCGGCGCTCCGCACGCTCTCCGTGGAAGATGGCGCCTATCGTATTTGCGGCTTACCTGCTGATCGCAGTGTTGGCGTATCCGTGCTGATCAGAGACAACTTCTGGACTCGTCCGGCGACGGTGCGTCTGTCTGAAGATGCGCCCATTGCTACGCTCGACTTGCCAATCGCGCGCTCGGCAGTGAAGGCCGTTGCGCAAAGTTCGAACGAACGCTCTGACGCGGCCAGCGCGAATAATCGAACTGCTGATGCGTCACGTCTGGCAGAATTGCGGATTACGAATGTTGCCGGGCAGCCAGTGCCGTATGCAGTTGTGGCGTTGCCTGATGGCATAACGCGTATCGCCGATTCGCTTGGAATGGTGCAGTTCGGCAACGGTGGCAAGGACACCGTGCAAACTGTCGTAAAGCGAATGCGTTTCGAATCGTATGATGGAGCTATCGTGCGTCATTCGGCTGCCGAGGCGTTTACGGTTGCGTTGTTACCGTCTTCGCGCGCGTTTGCGTCGGTGGTCACTCCTGTCAGATCGCCACTTGAGGCGTCAGGCTTTTATGCGCGCATGATGGAAGGACAGCGCGGCGGAAATGTCGGCGAGTTTATGGCTCCAGAGAAGTTGGATGCGCGAAACGCGACAGTGTCACAGCACTTGAGTTCAAGTCGCTATGCGAAGGTGGAACGTGTCGGAGCGTTACCGGTTGTGCGCGGCCGCGCGGGCTGTGTGATGACGTTCATTGTTGACGGTCGTCGCATCGAGAATCTCTACGAGGGCAAGAGCAAGGATCGCGGCAACATGGACACCGTCGACGATCTGGTGAAAGGCGCAGATGTTGTTGCGATTGAAGTTTACCCGGGCCGTGCGAACGTTCCGGTTTCGTTGCAGCAGCTTAGTGGCGGTGGGTCGTGTGGTTTGGTTGTCGTATGGACGGGAGCGCGCTAAACGCCCACTCTGCTTGACACGCGTACCCGGCGGTCGGATACTTGCGACTGGACATAGTCTTCCATTCCTTGTATTGCCTCTCGGCGGTGCTGCCATGAGTCGTCTGGACAATCGGTTGCCACAGCTTCGGCAGCATTGATGCAGATGTTCCCGCCTTCGTCCCGCAAAGGCCGGGGTTGGGTTTGCCTCGCGGCCACGATCGCGTTTACGAGCGTCATCGCCTCCACGGCCGTCTTCGCGCAGGAGTCACGCGCAGCGCTGGACCGCGACGCAACGCTACGCGTATTGGACGTGAACGGAGTTCCGATTCCGAACGTCACTGTTGCACTGAATGGTGGCTCAACGCGAGTGAGCGACAAGGCCGGAGTGGTCAACGTCAAAGCCGCGCCGCGCGATTCGTTGCGCGTGCTGGTGCGCCGCATGGGTTACAAAGCATTTGAGGGCAAGGTCGGGCGAGACTCAATTACCGGGTCGTACGCGGTGACCCTTACCCCCACCTCGCAATCGCTCAAGACGGTAAAAGTCGAAGGGCGCCAGTCCAAGTCGTCACTTGACTTGACGGGATTCTACGATCGCATTCAGGAAGTGCAGCGCGGCGCGGTGATCGGAGAATTTTTCACGCCCGAAGACGTCGAAGCGCGCGCCACTCCCAAAGTCACCGATTTTTTGCGCGCGAGTCGATTCGTTCAGCTTCGATACGTGAAACCGTTTCCCAACGAAAAAGAATCAACGGTGATTGCGGGACGTGCCGGTTGCGCGCTGGTGGTGCTGATTGACGGAATGCAGGTGGCGAACATGTCCGGTGAAATCAACGGAAAATCCCGCTCCGGGGGTGCGCTGGACATCAATGAACTCGTTAACATGTCCGACATCGCTGCAATTGAGATCTACCCCAGCATCGCCAACGCGCCCGTAGCGATCGCAACACGAGTACTCGGCAATGCCTGCGGCGTGGTCGCAATCTGGACCGGCGGTCGCCGTTGATACGCGCGTTTCAATTGGAATCCCGTTCACTCAGCACCAACGCCATGACGACGCAGTCATCCGCAGCAGATCTCAGCGCTCTTCGCGCAGTCGCACATTCAGTGTTTTTGCTGACGGCGCTGGCAGTTATTGCCGCACCGCGAACTGTCGCGGCACAAGCACTTCGCGGCACGGTCGTACAATCCAATGATTCGACGCCCGCAAGTGGCGCAGTTGTCGTGTTGCTTCATGCCACGAAAGACTCGATTTACGAACGCACGGTTACCGGTGAACGCGGACTCTTCACGCTCAAGCTTCCCGCCGGAACGCCGGTGAGATTGCGCGTACTCCGTCTTGGATATCAAGCGACAAACGTTGGCACATATACGCTGACCTCCGGACAGACCGAAACAGTTCGCGTCAAGCTGAGTGAAATGCGGGTTGTACTCGCGACGCTTGACGTCAAAACGGCCAACCGTTGCGATGTTCGCCCCGACAGCGCGAGGCTGGTGGCACAGTTGTACGAGGAAGCCCGCAAGGCGCTCATGGCCAGCGCATCGTCGGTTAGCAATACGAAAAACCTCGCACAGTTCACAATGTTTTCGCGCTCACAGGATGAGCGCGGCCGACTCACGTCACCGATTCAGCGCAGCACGTTCAGCGGTCCGAGTTCACGTCCGTTTGCGAGTTTGTCCGCGGACTCACTCGCGAAAGTTGGATACATGGTCGAAGAGGGAGACGGCACGGTGTATCGAGCGCCCGATGCCGACGTGCTGCTCTCGGACACCTTTCTTGCCAATCACTGCCTGCAATTCGTGCAGGGTACCGGCGAGCGTGCGGCATCAATCGGTATTGGTTTTCGTCCGGTAAACCGGCCGCGCAAACTCATTGACGTGCGCGGAACGTTGTGGCTCGACCGCGAATCGTCGGAGTTGCAGTTCCTTGAGTACACATACGAAGGTGCGCCCGCCGAATTTGAAAAGATAAATGTTGGCGGTCGTGTCGATTATACGCAGATGGCCGCTGGACTCTGGTTTGTGAACAAGTGGACCATTCGAATGCCGCGATACATCGCGCGCAGCAATCAACGCGTTGACGGCATGCGCGGAGAGCTGGGCAGCGCAGTCGAGTTGGCAGGGTTGCAGGTTACCGGTGGCGAAGTGCAGTCCGTAAAAGTTGACGACGAAATATTGTACTCAAACAGTGGCGCATATCTCGTAGGGTCCGAGCCGCGCGATCAGCAAGAGGCGCGCGTGACCGCCGGAACATTCGATGCTGCAGATGACGCGTC
>JBDTTO010000055.1:0-10373 GCA_039930585.1 Gemmatimonadaceae bacterium | reverse complement strand
GTGCTGGCTGGACGCCGTGTCTTGGTCCGATCATCTCGGGCATTCTGATGATTGCCGGCAGCGAAGCAAGTGTTGGTCGTGGAGTTGCGTTGTTGGCCGCATATTCTGCGGGGCTGGCCGTGCCGTTTCTGTTGAGCGCTGTGCTGCTAGAACGATTCTTCACTTTCTTTCAGCGGTTTCGTTCAAAACTTGGGATGGTCAATCGCATTGCAGGCGTGCTGCTCATTGTTGTTGGCATCATGCTGCTGACAGGCTGGTTTCAGACGCTGGCTGGATACCTCGAGCAGATCACACCAGACTTCCTGCGCGCGCGCATTTGACGAAAGGTTACATCGCGATTTGGATGGAAACAAAAACGGCGCGCATCGGGTGGATGCGCGCCGCTCTCATTTGCACCGAGTGTCAGCTCGGGGCCAAACTTACGGAAGGAACGGTGTTACGATTGCTGTAACCTGCGCCATCGTCAACGGTTCGTCGAACGCTTCGGTGGCCGCGTTGCCGCTACCGTTCTCTGATGCGCCAGTCAGCGTGGTAATCGTTACGCCACCCTGAACCACGTTATCTTCACCGTCGTAAATGCCCTGCGTGAATGCCGGAAGATCGCCGCGGCTGTTGCCGGTGATCCATCCCTTTTGACCACGAATGCGGCGAATCATTGAGGCATGTCGCGCTTCGACCGAATGAATCGCGAGTGCGGCGTTCAGCACAGGCTCGTCATTGACGAGACGACCGGCCTGACCCTTGTATGCGCGGACACCGGTGTCTTCAAACGCCTGCGCCAGAGCCAGAAACGTGGAGTACTGTGCGGCGCCGAAATTGAATCCCGCCACGTTTCCCTTGGCAGTGTAGTCAAATACCGGTTTTGCACGAGGAGCCGCACCCTTCGTACCAAGCGTGGCAATCAACGCACCAACGTGGGCGTTTTCATGATCACGAATCGTGGTGAACACCGTGGTGACCGCTGCCGGGATCATGCCCGCAGACGCAACACCACGTGTGTAAAAGTCCGATTCGAGATATTCAAGCAGCAACGCGAACTGCAGGACATCAATCACATCTGATGGCGCCTGTCCATACACGTCCTTCGCAATGGCGCCGAGCGCGATTGGGATTGAGCCGAGGGCCAGGAGTGCTGCGAGTTTGCCGTTGACGCTGGCGCCTTGTGCGATCTCACTGGCACGCTGATCAACAGCGTGCATGATTTCCGGATCGACTGAGTCGATGATATTCATGTTAGTCATGTTTGATATTCCTCAGACGACGCCGTTAGGGCCTGCGGTGAACGTCGCAGGGGGATTCGCGAATGTCAGTTTGTCTACTACATAGTTCTGTGCGCCTGCGGCGATCGTTGCAGGCCGCGCGACGTCATCAAACTGTGTTGGAGCAAATGCATTCGTGTTCGGCGAAATCAAGTCCGCGATAGCTGAGGCGTGGCGTGCTTCGACGGACACAATCTTGCCGGCAAGCAGCAGATAGTTGAGATCTGTTATGTACTGTGCGGCGCCATTGTATGCCTTCACGCCTGTGTCTTCGAGAATCTTCGCCGTCGCAAGCACAGATGCGCGGTCATTGAAATTCACGTTCGGGTATGTAGTGGTCACTGTGAACCCGTTCGTCGTACCAAGCGCCACTTTGAAGAATTCGCGATGCAATACTTCGTGGTACTTGATGTCTTGCATGATTGCTTTTTCGGTCGCCGTCAGCGTCGAATTCGACGCAGCCATGACCTTGGTATAGAAGTCGGCTTCGAGTTGCTCAAGCGCGTACGCAAATTGCAAAATCGCGATGTCACCCTTCGCGAAATCGATTGTGAGCGCGGCACCGCTGCCGGGGTTCGTCGGTGTTGAGCCGCCACCGTTGTTATCGTCATCGCTGCAGGCCGTAATCATCGACGGCAGAAACACCGCAGCTCCACCCACGGCCATCATGCGCAATATGTCGCGTCGGGTGCGCGGGGCCATGAGCATTCCCGTATCGGAAACGATCACCGTATCTTTGTCGGACATGGAATTCCTCCGGATGCTTACTTGCAGCGCGAGTCGTCGTTGACATGCGCGGCCCAATCAATGCATGGGCTTCATTTGAGTTACTCCGGCGGTGTTATGCTGGATTCGCATAAACGAAAAGAATCGGCAATAAAATTTCATTCGTGTGACAATTGCTACGAAACGATTCATTTTTTCATGCAGCACTCTCTGGTTGTTCAATTGCTTCCAGCAATTGTTGGCGCCGCAACAAAGCTGCATATCGTCCGTTCTTCTCAATTAGTTCTTCGTGTTTTCCTTGTTCAACAATTTCTCCGTCGTCCATGACCAGAATCCAATCGGCATCGCGTACAGCGCTCGCGCGATGAGATGCAATCACGGCGGTGCGCCCGCTGAGCGCGTATTGCAATCCGTGCAAAATGGCGGCTTCAGTTTGGGTGTCGACCGCGGAAAGTGCGTCATCAAGCAATACGATGCGTGGTTTGCGCGCTAATGCGCGAGCGAGCGCTGTGCGCTGTTTCTGTCCGCCCGACAGATTGATCCCGCGTTCGCCAAGGCGCGTGCCAAAGCCGTCGGGTAGTTGTGTGACGGTTTCCTCGAGCTGCGCGATTTGAGTGGCTTCGACAACTTCGGGTACGGCGTCCGCGCCGACAGTGAGTGGAAGTTCGGCCGTGTGCGCGTGGGTCATACGCACGTTTGACAATCCATACGCCACGTTTGCGCCAATCGTCTCGCTGAACAGGAGTGATTCCTGTGGGACGTAACCAATCGATTCGCGAAGCGCGCCAATTTTGATTTGCGGAAGCGGAACGCCGTCAAGCAGCACTGTTCCGCGCTGTGGATCAAACAACCGCGGAATGAGATCCATCAGTGCGCTTTTTCCGGAACCGGTGGCTCCAACAATTGCGAGTGTGCCTCCCGCCGGAACTGAAAACGAAATATTCCGGAGTACCCAGCGTGGTTCGTCCGTGGCGCCGTACTTCGCAACGGATGCGGCGCCATTTTCCGTCGTCGTCATTGCTGCAGGGTAATGAAACCAGACGTCCCTGAATTCAATCGAGTGTCCCGCGCCTGCGCTGACGCTTTTCGTTCCCGTGTCCTGTACGCCGGCGGGAAGTGCATCGAGCAGCTCCAGGACGCGCGACATTGATGCAGCGCCGCGTTGGAAGAGATTCGTCGTCCAGCCAAGTGCAATCAACGGCCAGGTCAGCAGTGCGAGGTAAATACCAAACGCAACGAATCCGCCAACTGTGATCGTGCCCGCGATGAGCAGATGACCGCCGACGCCAAGCGTGATGGCCGCGCCGAAGCCTGCGAGCAATCCAAAACTTGGATTCATCATCCCGTTCAGTCGTGCAAGCTGCATGTTCGCTTGCAGATATTCTTCGCCCATCGTGTTGAATCGTTCGCTTTCGCTGGCTTCCTGCCGATAGGCGCGCACAACGCGCACACCGGCAAGATTTTCTTGCGCACGGGTGCTCAGTTGACTGAACTGTGCCTGAACTGATTCGAACTTGCGATGTACCTGGCGGCCCAGGCGAATCATCAGTACCGGCAAACCAATCATCGGCAGGAGTGCGAGTCCGCTCAGCATTGGACTGATGCGCAGCATCATGACCAGTGCAAACACACCGCCAAATATTGTGTTCGTGAAGTACATGACTGCGGGACCGGCTGCCATGCGTACGGCGCTCAGATCGTTGGTGAGGCGCGCCATGAGATCGCCAGTTCTCCAACGCGTGTACCATGTCGAATCGAGCAGCAACAGTCTTTGCAGCAAATCGTGACGCATGTCCGTTTCGATGCGTCGACTTATGCCGTTCATCAGCGAGCGCATGTAAAAGCGCATAACGCCGCTGATTGCAGCGGTGATGAGCATCACAGTGGCAATCCACGCAATGCGGCTCCGGTCACCAGACGGCCCAAGAGCGTCAATTGCCTGTTTCAACAGTGTCGGAATGACGCTCGAGCCCGCCGTCGATAAAACAATTACAATCAGCCCAACCGCAACTTGTGAGCGGTAGGGGTGGTAATATGGAAGCAACCGTTTGAGCGCCCTGAGCGCAGGCATGGCCATCCGTGGATCACATCAGCAGGAGTTTTGAATGCAGCAATATATCCGACCCTCGCGTACGTTGCTCGCGTTGTTGTGTGCAACCACTGTTGCGGCAACTGCCTGTGGCGATAAGAAAGCCGATACTGCACTGAGCGCCGACAGCGCGCTTGGGCGCGACCTTGCAATGGCAGCACGTGATACGACCGTGCAACCGCAATTGAAGGACGTGCCGGTTACTCCTCCGGCTGCCGAACCAAAGCCGGCTGCCACGCGCCCGAAACCGCGTCCAACAGCGCCAAAGCCAACTCCCTCTGCGCCGCCCGCCGCAACTCCGACTCCTGCAAAACCCGCTGAAGCAGTGACCGGCACCGTCGCATCGGGCACGACGCTTTCATTCACCAACAATTCCAAGGTCTGCACCAACACCAATCATGTTGGCGACAAGTTTACCGCCGACCTCGCGGAAAGTGTTCCAGCCAGCAATGGCGTTTCAATTCCGGCGGGTTCAGTTGGTACGTTTGAAATCACGGAAGCAAAAACGGCCAAGAATTCAAACGATCAAACGTATATGAAGGTGCGTTTGATCTCGGTGCAGTACGGTGGCCGCACGTATCCGGTTGAATCAACCATGCAGACCGCGTCTACCACACGTGTTCGTGGTGCATCCAAGTCGACCGATGCGAAGAAAGTTGCAGGCGGCGCAATTATCGGCGCGATCGCCGGTCAGATCATCGGTAAGGACACCAAGGGTACGGTGATCGGTGCAGCCGCTGGTGCGGCAGCAGGTACCGCTGCAGCGGCGGCAACGGCCGATTACGAAACGTGCTTGAACGGCGGTGGTTCGGTGGTTGTCAAGCTTGATTCGCCAGCCACAGTTCGGATGGCGTCGAACTAAGAAGTTCTCAGTTGCAAATGAAACGGGCGGCACTCATTGAGCGCCGCCCGTTTTCTGTTTGATGCCAACTTGATGCCAACCAGAGTCTTCAAAGCGTTTGACTAATACCCAAACGCCCCACCCGAACGACGCGGTTCCGGCACACCCTGCCAACCGTTTTTCACGCGCATGATCGCATTCACATTCACCAGCGCGGCCTGTGCTTTCATGCCATGGCCCATACGCGTCAGTGAATCCAGGACCGCCTTTGTAATGCCACCCGTTTCAAACGTGATTGAATCCGGCAATGCCTGATGATGCACACGCGGCGCACGCATCGCGTCCGCAATGTTCATGTGGTTGTCCAGCACATTCAAAATCACCTGAGCAGTACCGGTGATAATTGTCGGACCACCCGCCGCACCAACGACCAACAAAACGTTGCCGCTGCGATCCAGCACAATGGTTGGCGACATCGCACTCAACATGCGCTTGCCCGGTTCAACCTTGTTCTGCTCCAACTGCACCAGACCATACATGTTCGCCTTGCCGGGCTGCGCCGCGAAATCATCCATCTCATCATTCAGCATGAAACCCGCGCCGCGCACCATCACGCCCGAGCCCCACGAGTTATTGAGCGTTGTGGTGTTCGCGACCGCGTTGCCTTTGCTGTCCACGACCGAATAGTGCGTCGTGTGTGAGCCTTCCCGTGCCGCAGCTTCAAGTTTTGGCTCGAGTTCTTTCGTAGGCGTCGCGCGCTTGTCATCAATCGTTACACGCAATGCTTTCGCGTATTTCTTGCTCGTCAACAAATCAATTGGCACTTTCACAAAGTCCGGATCGGCCAACTTTGCGTTACGGTCAATAAACGCTCGTTGAAATGCGCTGGCCACGACGTGGAAATACGCCGTGCTTCCGTACGGCGGCAACGACGGATACTGCTCGAGAATGTTGAGCGCTTCGGTCATTGTCACGCCGCCCGAACTCGACGGCGGCATCGCCACCAATGAGTAATCGCGATACTTCGTGGTAACGGGCGTCCGCCAAACCGGTGTGTACTTCGCCAAATCGGCCTTCGTGATAATGCCGCCGCCACGTTTCTGCTCGGCGACAAGTGAATCAGCAATCCATCCTTCGTAAAACGCTTTCGCACCACCATCGGCAATGGCCTGCAAAGTTCGCGCGAGATCGGGCTGCTTGAACAACGTACCGACCGCAATCGCTTTGCCGCCGGGAGCGAAAATTTTTCCACCTTCCCACTTCATCAACCGCGTCCGACCGCCCGCGAACGAACGGCCCAATCCCGAATCAACTACAAAGCCATCACGCGCCAAGCGAATGGCGGGCTGCATCACGCGCGACAACGGCAGCGTGCCGTATTTCTTCAACGCTTCGGTCAATCCAGAAACAGAACCCGGAACACCAACGGACAAATGTCCGTCAACACTCTTGTTGGTGAGATTGCCGCTCGCATCCAGATACATGTTGCGTGACGCCAACGCGGGCGCCACTTCGCGGTAGTCAAGCGTCGCGGTGCGACCATCCGTCATGTGAATAACCATGTATCCACCACCACCAATGTTGCCGGCTTCAGGCCATGCAACGGCCAACGCAAATCCAAGTGCGACGGCCGCATCAACGGCGTTGCCGCCAGCTTTGAGAATTTCAACGGCCGCCTTACTCGCCTCCGGACTGTTACTTACCGCCATCGCCTGTTCGGCGAATGTGGCGGCCTGTCCCGCCGGCAAATGCCAGCCGTCAGGAAAATGCGCCGGAGCCGTTACTGGAATTGATGGCGTGCCACTTGAAGCAATACCGGGCGACGCGCCCATTCCGGCTTGTTTTGCGCAACCAACCGTTGCAGCAATTGCAACCAGCGCGGTCAGGTTCAGCGTTCGCACCCGGGGAGAATATTGACGCATCGTCATGAGCAGATTGAAAACGGGGAGGGGAAATCAGCGCGTGGCTACGACCGAGTCTAAGTGACTATCTGGCTTGCGGTTCGCGCATTTCAACGCCTAGTTTAGCCATTCTCCGTCACTCGCGATAGACACGCCGCCATTGCGGCCTTTCAGATAGATAATACGTGTCAGCCCCGTTCCCGCCGCCCACCGATTCGCGCGTCACCGAACGGCGCAATCCGCGCACGGTTGATATCGATCTCGCCACACCGCTCGGCATTGTCGAAATGATGAGTGCGGAAGATCGCACGGTGGCCGAGACGGTGGCCACACAACTGCCTTCGATTGCAACCGCAGTTGAATACGCCGAAGCTGCGTTTCGTGCGGGTGGTCGCCTGTTGTATGCGGGCGCGGGCACGTCCGGACGGCTGGGCGTACTCGATGCGAGCGAATGTCCACCCACGTTTGGTGTGCAACCCGGAATGGTTGTAGGCATCATTGCCGGCGGTGATACCGCACTGCGAAACGCAGTCGAAGGCGCCGAAGACGTGCGCGAAGAGGGCGCCAAAGCAATGGATGCGCACAATGTGAATGCGAAAGATTTCTTTGTCGGTATCGCTGCGTCCGGAACAACACCGTACGTGCAGGCTGCATTGCAACGTGCAAAAGAGTTGGGCGCGCGCACTGGTCTCGTTGCGTGTTCACCACCGCCCGCCGCGATGCTCGAACACGTCGACATTGCGATGACTGTCGTAACCGGACCCGAAGCACTCACGGGTTCAACACGTCTCAAAGCCGGAACCGCCACCAAACTCGTGCTGAACATGATCACCACGGGCGCCATGGTTCGCATTGGAAAGACCTGGGGCAATCTCATGGTCGATCTCAAAGCGTCCAATGTGAAACTCAAGTATCGCGCCCTGCACATGGTGATGAATATCTGTGGCGTGAACGAAGACGAAGCGAGCGCACTGCTTACCGCTGCAAACATGCGCGTGAAAACGGCAATCGTCATGCACTCGCTTGGTGTGTCTGCCGCCGAAGCTGAATCACAAATTGAAAAGGCCGGTGGCGTTGTACGACGCATCATCACGGACGCACCACCGCCGGTGACCTGAGCATGAAATCACAGGTGATAGTCGGACTGATGTCGGGCACCTCACTCGACGGAATTTCTGCGGCCGTCGTACGGTTTGATGAAACCGACAATCGCATTGCCGCCACGCTGTTGTCATTCGATCAACGGTCGTACTCAATCACCGAACGCGAACGTATCGAAGCATTGATGCAGCGCGGCACCGCGCAGGAATATTGCCGTCTCAGTGTTGATATGGGACACTGGCTCGCCGACGCAGCAAACGCCGCACTCGCGCAAACGAACGTTGCGCGCACCGACGTTGCCGCGATTGCATCACACGGTCATACGATCTGGCACGAACCGGGACACAGCACCTGGCAACTTGGCGACGCCGCATCAATCGCCGAACGCACAGGTATTTCCGTCGTCAGCGATTTTCGTGCACGAGATGTTGCAGCGGGCGGACAAGGCGCGCCACTCGTTCCGATGGCTGATGTCACACTGTTTGCCGCGGACGGAAAGTGGCGCGCGCTGCAAAACATTGGCGGCATTGGCAACGTCACTGTCGTTCCACCAACGAATGCACCTGATTCACTAACCGGCGTCCGCGCATTCGATACTGGTCCCGGTGTCGTCATCATTGACGGCGTGGCACGTACACTATTTCCGGAATTGCCGTACGACATCGACGGCAAACACGCACTCGCTGGACAACCGCTGCACCACGTGGTCGACGAACTGTTGCAGCATCCGTATTTCTCCGTCGAACCGCCTAAAAGCACAGGACGCGAGCTCTACACGCCCGCGTTCATCAGCAACTTCATCGCGCACTGCGAAACACAAAACGCCACGCCTGACGACATCATCGCCACGGCCGTCAGCTTCACCGCCCGCAGCATCGCGGCCCAATATCGCCGCTTCCTGCCCGAACCTATTGCCGACGCCGTAATCTCCGGCGGTGGCGCCCAAAACCCGGCGTTGGTCAGGGCGCTGAGTCTGGCGCTGGATCCACTTCCGGTTCGCCTTTTTTCGGACATTTTCTTCGACGGCGAAGCCAAGGAAGCGGTCGCGTTCGCGCTCCTCGGCTATCTTCATCTGAGCCAGCGCGCCGGCAATGTGCCACGCGCTACCGGAGCTCGAGGTTCGCGCCATTTGGGCGTGCTGACTACCGCCTGACATGACCGCTTGATGACCGCTACTCCGCTCGCCCCGACATCCTCAGTCTCAGTTGCCGGAGATCCCCGCAAGGACCTCGCGCAGCTCCTCATTCCAACCATCCCCTGGAATCCGGGCAGCGGCTTCGCTGACGCCCGCCCGCTCATCAATGAGGCTCTGGCCCTGGGTGTGGGTGGATTTCTGCTGCAGGGCGGCGAACAGGACGTTGTGCGCGCGCTTGCCAAGGAACTGCAACTCAAATCGCGCCATCCCCTGTTGATCGCGGCCGATCTCGAACGCGGTGCAGGGCAGCAGTTTGATGGTGCAACGGGCTTACCGCCGGTCGCTGCAATTGCCGCAATCGGCGACATCGAATCGCTGAAACGAGCGGCAAGACTTACTGCGCGCGAAGCACGCACGATGGGTGTGAACTGGAATCTGTCGCCGGTGTGCGATCTCGATTTGTTCGACACGAATCCCAACATCGGCACGCGCGCGCTTGGCAATGATCCACGCAAAGTTGGACAGCTGGCAACGGCGTGGGTTGAAGCATGTCAGGCTGAAGGTGTGCTGTCATGCGCGAAACATTTTCCGGGTTACGGACGCGCGAATGCTGACGCCTACATCGAAACGCCACTCGTCGATGCGAGTGCGGAAATCATCAAGGATCAGGATCTCGCGCCATTTCGCGCAGTAATTGCAGCGGGCGTTGCGAGCATCATGACCGCGCATGTTGCGTATCCCGCGCTCGATCCCAGTCGCGTGCCGGCGACGTTGTCGCGTGAGTTGTTGCAGTGGTTGTTGCGACAGCAGCTCAAGTTTGACAACCTGATTGTTGCGGATGCGATGGATATGGTTGGCGTGCACGCCGGCGCTGACATTTCCGAAACGTGCGTGCAGGCAATTCGAGGTGGTTGCGATGTGTTGTTGCAACCGGGCGATCTCAACGCAACGCTTGATGCGCTTGTTGCGGCACTCGCATCGGGTACGCTCGATCCCGATCGCGTGCGTCAGTCCGTGCGTCGACGTCTCAAGTGGGCGCAGTGGGCATCACCGCCAAACGATTGGCGCCGGCCCAGTGGTGCTGATACTGCATGGGGCGCATTACTCGCTGATCGCGTCATCAACGTGCAACACGGCCCGCTTCCGCCCATTGCCGGCATTACCGAAGTCATCATTGTTGATGATGATGAAGACGTGCCAGGCACGCGCCCCGAACGCACGTTTCTCCTCGAAGCGCTGCGTGTTGGCGGAACCGATGCGCGTCAGGTTGAAGCGCCGTCAGGAGCAACAAGCGGCGGCCCATTGGTGGTCGCGCTGTTCT
>JBDTTO010000054.1:0-10404 GCA_039930585.1 Gemmatimonadaceae bacterium | reverse complement strand
TGAACTTCCGGATCTCGCGAGAAAAGTATTGAACGAGAAGATCACGTCGCGCAAAGAGGTCAAGCAGCAGATCAAAACCTGGCGCCCCGACACATTTCGCGTGTAGCTGCTCCTTTGTGATTTTCGACCGATAAAGTTGGTGGATATTCTGGCGGGCGCGGGAGAGATTAGGGCATATGCCCACCGCTGCTCGTCTGCGTCCGTTCGTTGTTGCAACTGTGCTGTTTTCCCGGGCCGAAGCCGACGCAGTCCGGGAATTGCTCGAGGCCATTGCTCCCGACCAGAGTTTGTCGTTTCTCCTTCTGGAGGACGACAGCTGGTCGGAAGATGAGCGTGTGCAAACACGGACGCATGCAACTGGTGCGTCGCGTCTTCGCAATGAAGTGTTGTCCGCCAGTGGAAGTGTAGAACCAAACTCGGTCTACTTCGTGCCACGCGGTCGTGCGAAAGCCGTAATCGACGGTGCATTGCACTTGAGCGTTGATGGTGAGAAGCTCGACGAATTGGACGGATTCGCCGCGTTTTTTACCTCACTGGCCGGAGATCAGGGCTGTCGTGCGAGTGTGATTGTATTTGCGGGCTCGCGCATTGAAGCAGACAAGCACATGTCGGGATTGGAGCTGGTCGGCGAAGCCGGTGGTCTCGTGCTGGTGCAGGACGAGCCAGGCGCCGACTTCCGGCGCATGATGCGCACGGAAGAGCAAACGAATCCAGACGTAACATTTGTCCCGCAGCGCGACGTCGCGAATCTCGTGATGGAGCATGCCGAGCCGCTGATCGCGGAAACACGCCCACGCGCAACCACGGCGCTGTATCGTGACGTTGAGGTCGTGTTGCCCGCGTTATGCGAAGTGTTGCTGCAAGCCACCGGCCATGATTTTGGTCACTACAAATCCAGTACGCTGATTCGTCGCACACTGCGGCGGCTGCATCTCATTCGATGTGAGTCGGCCGAAGCGTATCTCGCGCAGTTGCGTGTCGATAAAGTTGAAGCCGTTGCCCTGTTCAATGACCTGCTGATCAGCGTGACTTCATTTTTCCGTGACGCCGACGCATTCAAGGCACTCGCGGAAATTGCGCTGCCCAGAATTTTCGACGCGCCCAACCGTGAAGACCCCGTTCGCATCTGGGTCGCGGGGTGCGCGACCGGCGAAGAAGCGTACTCCATTGCGATGCTGATTCGCGAGTACGCGGAGATCGCCGGGCCGCTGCCGCCCGTACAGATTTTCGCCACTGACCTTGACGAAGACGCGCTCACACATGCAAGGCGTGGCCGATACGCAGCGACGCGTTTGGCGCATGTCACGCCAGAACGCATCACCCGCTTTTTTACGCGCGTGGGCTCGTCGTATCAGGTGACGAAAGACATTCGCGATCTCGTATTGTTTACGAGACACAGCGTGACCAACGATCCGCCGTTTTCAAAGCTTGATCTCGTTTCCTGCCGCAATCTGTTGATTTACCTTGGCGACGAACTGCATCGTCGCGTGATTCCGTTGTTTCACTATGCGTTGCGGCCAAAAGGAATTCTGTTTCTCGGGCCGTCGGAATCCATCAGCATGCATAGTGAATTGTTTCGCCCCATTGATGTCAAACATCGGATTTCCGAACGCACGGCGACTACAAAACGTTCCGCGCCATTTTTGCCTTCGCGCACCAGCCCTGCAATGCAGGCGCGTACGGCCAACAATAGTGTGAATACCGAAGGCGAAACGCTGAAATTGATGCAACACGCCTTGGCCGAGCAGTTTACGCCGAAAGGTGTGGTCGTGACAGACGAAGGACACATTGTTGCGGCGTCTGGAAACGTCGGGGAATTTCTGGCAGTTACGGGCGGCTCGTTCGTCAACAGCATCACACGCCTGGTGCACGATGGATTGCGCGTGGCAATGCGTTCGGCACTGCGCGAAGCAGTTGCGATGGGCACGCGCGTTGTACATCATGGCGGAACCCTGCATGCGGACGATGGGTTGCAGCGCGTTACGATCACGGTGCAGCCACTCTCCATCGCACCGGAAAATTCGGGGCTGTTTCTCGTAGTATTTGAGCTGAACGGGCGCCCTGTTTCGCCACTGGCCGCGCCTACGCCGCAGCACACCGAAGCTGCGAACGCGCTGATTGAGCGCATGGAAATTGAACTCACGACGGCGCGCGAGGAACTGCAGCGCACGGTGCAGGATCTTGAAGCGGTGAACGAAGAACTCAAGTCTTCGAACGAAGAACTGCTGTCGATGAATGAGGAGTTGCAATCGTCCAACGAAGAACTTGAATCTTCAAAGGAAGACTTGTTGGGTGTAAACGAAGCGCTGGAAAATACCAACAACGACCTCGCGAATCTGTTAGTGAGCACCGGTATTCCAACCATCTTCCTCGATAAAAATGGGCACGTGCGTCGCACTACGCCTGCCACGCAACTGATTTACAACCTGCGTACGGACGACGTTGGGCGCCCACTCAATCACTTTACGCACCGTGCGAAAGTCATGCCGCCGCTGCCATCGGCCGACGTTGTACGGAAAGCATCGAAGGTGATTGAAGATGAAGTCGAGTTGCAGGACGGTTCGTCGTTTCAGCGTCGCGTGTTGCCATACGTCACGCCGCAGGGAGAGCACGAAGGCATTGTTGTCACGTTCACTGAAACCACAGAGCGTCGTCGCTTCGAAGCAGAAATTCTGAAAAGCGAAGCGCGGTTGCGTTCGATCATCGATTCGATGATCGCGTTTGTTGGAGTATTGGACGTTGACGGCCACCTGCTGGAAGTGAATCAGGCAGCCCTTGGCGTCGGCGAACTGAAGCGCGAAGATGTGATCGGGCTACCGTTCTGGGATTGCGCATGGTTCGATCATGACCCGGATGTGCGTGCACGTTTGCGCGATGCATTCGAGCGTGCGTGTGGTGGTGAAACCGTGCGATATGATGAAATCGCGCGCACTGCCAACGATGGCCGCATCAACATCGACTTTACAATGCAGCCCGTATTCCGCGACGGCGTGCTGGCGTTCGTCATTCCCTCGGCGACAGACATCACGCATCGCGTGCAGGCGGAGCATCAGCTTCGCACCGAGCGAAATGTCAGCAAGACGATTACCGACAACGCGACGACGGCAGTCTTCATGACGGATGCCAATCGTCTTTGCACGTTCGTGAATCCCGCTGCTGCCGAGATGACGGGCTTTACCGCTGAGGAGCTGCTGGGCCACACGCTGCACAGCAAAATTCACTACCTGCATCCGGATGGTTCGCACTTTCCCGAAGGCGATTGTGCATTGGAGCGCGCGTTGCCAGACGGATTTCAGATTCGCAATCACGAAGAGATGTTCATCCGGAAAGACGGATCGTTCTTTCCCGTTGTCTGCAGCGCCAGTGTAATTCGCGATGCCGCAGGAAATCACTGCGGTCTGGTTGTGGAAGTTCGCGATGTCACGCACGACCAGATTGCTTCGAAAGCTGTTACTGAAAGTCAGATGCGCTTTCGGCAATTGGCGGAGACGATCCCGCAGTTGGCATGGATGGCCCATGCCGACGGGTCCATCTATTGGTACAATCAACGTTGGTTCGATTATACCGGAACCACGATTGAATCGATGCGCAACTGGGGGTGGAGTTCGGTGCATGATCCGGACGTACTCCCTCTCGTGGTTGACCGCTGGAAAGAATCACTGCAGAGTGGCGAGGCGTTCGACATGGTGTTTCCTCTGCGAGGGGCGGACGGCGTCTTTCGCCCGTTTCTCACACGCATTAACCCGTTCCACGACGAAGAAGGCCGGGTGGTGCAGTGGTTCGGCACAAATACGGACGTCAGCGAAGAGCGCGAGCGCGCGGAGGCGCTACGTCGCCGGCAGCGTGAGTTGCAAACGCTGGCTGACAACTCGCCGGATATTCTCACGCGATTTGATCGTTCGTATCGCCATGTTTTTGTGAACAGTGCCGTTGAACGTGCCACCGGAATCCATCCGAGCAAGTTCATCGGGCGCACCACTCGCGAACTCGGCATGCCGGCCTGGCAATGTGATCTGTGGGAACGGACCATCGAGCGCGTTTTCAGCACCGGTCAGGAGCAATCAGTTGAATTCGAGTTCGACACGCCAGAAGGTCCACTGTATCTTGCCGGAAGGTTTGTGCCAGAACTTGGTGCCGACGGCGAAGTAGAATACGCACTCGGTGTCACGCGCGATCGTACGGCGGAGCGCGTTGCTGAACTCGCGTTGGTTGATGCGAATCGCAGGAAGGATGAATTTCTGGCGACGCTGGCGCATGAGTTGCGAAATCCACTCGCACCTGTGCGAAATGGTCTCGAAATTCTGCGTCTGTCGGACAACGGCGACAAAAAAACGAGCGAAATTCGCGGAATCATGGAACGTCAGGTTGTAACGATGACCCGTCTCATCGACGACCTGCTGGATATTTCGCGAATCAGTTTGGGCAAAGTGGAACTGAAGCGTGCGCCAACGGATGTTTCAGCGGTGGTGCAGGGCGCGCTTGAGGTGAGTCGGCCGGTGTTGCAGGCCGCGAATCACGAACTCGTTGTGCGCGAGTCCGAAGAGCCGTTGCTGCTTGATGCTGATGCAACGCGATTGGCGCAAGTGATCGGCAATCTTCTGCACAATGCGGCGAAGTACACGCCGGAGAGCGGACGTATCGTGGTGAGTGCCGAGCGCGACGACGACTACGCCGTCATTCGTGTTTCTGACAACGGCATTGGTATTCCTGAAAACATGTTGACGCGCGTGTTCGATATGTTCACGCAAATCGTGCCGTCGACTTCGAAAACGCAGAGCGGACTCGGTATTGGTCTCGCACTGGTGCGCCAGCTGGTGGAAATGCACGGAGGCTCTGTACGTGCGGACAGCAAGGGCGCGGGCACCGGAAGCACGTTCACCGTTCGTGTGCCGCTTGCGGCGTCGGGGCTCGCGTCACCGGTTGTGAAACCGGAGGAAGGCCCGGCCGCCAATCTGAAGCGTCGCTCCAACTCTGACACAGAACGGCTGAACGTACTGGTAGTCGACGACAATGTTGATGCCGCGAAGAGTCTCGAAACGGTGCTCAACATGATGGGCCACGACGCGCGCAGCACGCACAGCGGAGTGCAAGCGCTCGCGATGCTGTCGAACTCAGTACCGGACTTCATTTTCCTCGACATTGGTCTGCCCGACGTGAGCGGCTACGAGTTAGCTGCGAGCATTCGTCGCGACGCGCGTTTGGAACGCACGATCGTGATTGCACTGACCGGTTGGGGTAGCGACGAACATCGTCGCCGTTCGGTTGAGGCGGGCTTTGATTTTCATCTCACCAAGCCGGCGGACGCTGCGATTATCGAGCGGATTTTGACGCGCGCTGTTAGATAGTTGCGGACAGCTGGGACGGGGTGGCGTCCGACAAAGTCGAGTTAAGCGCGCTCGACAATCCGATCAATCAGGAAGCTCGACTGCTCCAGCGCCTCGACAGTAAACGTGCCGAAAAAGGCACGCACTTCCGCAAACATGGCATCGAATTCCGCCTGGTTACCGTCGGCAAGAACCGTCGCGATGTCGCGTGTAGCGTTTGCGAATGCCTGCGTGACTTCGGCTGTCCGCGGATTACGCATTTCGATCGGGCCGTATAATCCGGACGATTGCGCGAAGTGACGGGCCGTCACATACAACTCCAGTTTGTATGCGGGTGATGTGAACTGCAGCGATTCTTCGAGCGGCATTCCCATACGTGCGAGCGTCAGTCCAAGCACCTGCGTCTGAAAGTGCGTTAGCACCTGCACGATTGACATCGCACGATCGTGTTGCTGCGGCGTTGCCTCCGTAATGATCAAACCGCGCGCACTCAACATCTCCGCTACCCAATTGGCCCACTCTTCGCCACGCGCGCGACACAGCACCACGCGCTGGCCTTGTAATGAGTGAACGCTTGGACCGAACATCGGGTGCGTTCCAAGCACGCTGGCCGTCGTCGCCTCGAGCATCGCCGCAACCGGCGCTTCTTTTACGCTGGTGACGTCCATCAACAAACCGTGTGCCGGCACGTGTGGTCCGACCGCGCGGATTACCGCTTCCGTTTTGTCGATCGGTACACTGATAACTGTGACATCGGCAGCGGCGGCGGCTTCGGCGGCGCGCAGTTCGGCATCGACGTCACTGACAATTACGCGATGACCCAAGTCGCCGAACAAACGCACCATGATTTTTCCGATCTGACCGTGGCCACCGATGACGGCGACCGTGCGTTCTTCAATGTCCATGGGTACTTCCGTGCGCAACGCGGCTTGATGATCGCGGCTCGCGCGCAGCAACAGGCGAAAGATCGACTCCATTTCGCCACGTGGCAGCCCCAACTCCTCAGCGCGACTGACACGATCATCCAGAATTTCACGCTCTCGGCCCGCGTCGCGCACTTTGAGTCTGTGGACGCGCTTGTATGCGGCCACCTCGCCAACCAGCGCCATGCGTTTGGCAGCCAGTTGCAGGAAGTCGCGATCAAGCGAGTCAATCATGGCTCGCAATACCGGAAGGGAACGTGGTGTGGGGTCCGTCATATCAGGCCGTCGGTTGCGCAATGGTGGGCGTTCTGCGAAACATAATCAGAATTGCGGCAACGCAGATTGTCATGTCGCACTCAGCCCATTTCCACTCGCATCTCCATGCAAGACGCGCCACCCGAGTTTCAAATCCGTCGAGCGACAGTGGCCGACGCCGATACAATTTCGATGCATCGTGCCAGCATGTTTGAAGATATGGGTACGATTACCAGTGCGACCGCGCCAGCGCTCCGAAATGCGACGCGCGAGTACATGTTGCGCGCTGTTCCCACTGAGGAGTATGTGGGATGGTTGATGTTCGAAGTTTCCCGTCCCGACATTATTGTAGCGGGCGCTGGCATGCTGCTGCGTCAAATCCCTCCGTTTCCCATTATGCATGGCGTGCACGCGGGAACGCTGGGGGCCGGTAAACAAGGGCTCATACTCAACGTGTACGTTGATCGCGCGTGGCGACGCAAAGGGCTGGCAGCGAAGTTGATGCGCGTCGTCATGGAATACGCGAACGAAGTTGGCGTTGAAAATCTCGTGCTGCACGCGTCGAACGAGGGTCGTCCGTTGTACGAGCAGCTTGGTTTCGTTGCCACAAACGAGATGCGGTTGGTTCCCACCTGAACTTTTCGGGAGCGCACATGAATTTTTCGGCGACGGCCTGGCTGCCATGGGCGCTGTTGTCCGCTGTGTTTGCGGCGATGACGGCCATTCTCGCAAAGATTGGCATTGCGAATGTGGACTCCGACCTGGCAACGCTGTTGCGCACATTTGTGGTCGCGATCGCCCTCGGTGCGCTCGTGGTCTTTACCGGCAAATGGCAAAATCCGGCGCACTTATCCGGGCGGAGTTTGTTGTTCCTGACGTTGTCCGGCCTGGCAACTGGCGCGTCGTGGTTCTGCTATTTTCGGGCGCTCAAGATTGGCGAGGCATCGCGAGTGGCACCAGTGGACAAATTGAGCGTAGTGTTGGTGGCGCTGTTTGCGGTCGCATTTCTGGGTGAACGTCCTTCGCCTCGGGAATGGACGGGAATTGCGCTGGTTGGTGCAGGTGCGTTGCTCCTCAGTCTCAAACGATAGGGATCGCTGGTCGCGCCGTACTCCGGCGACAGCGCGCAGCAATCACATTTGCCTACTGGCGATGAAGAATCCAAAAAAGATTGTGTTCGGTGTCATTCTTTTGGTCGCGATGGTGATGGCGACGTGTTTCGGCAACACGCTGTGGGGACAGGATCCGATGGATTCCCTGCGGAAGGCGTCGCCGGCGCTCGCGAAGTTTGTACCACTGGTGCCGACACCGGCAAGTTTTGTCGCAGACGTTCCCAAAGTTCTGGCGGCCGCTTCGCACGAACTGGTTGATTCGCGTATTCGTGCGGCGCAGGACGCACATCTGGGCGACATCGCAGCGGCGATTCTTCCGTCGATTGGCGATTTCGCGCCGTCCGATGTCGCGCTGGCGATTTATCGCACGTGGCGCGTTGGGCGAGTGGCAGACATTGGCGATGCACAGCGCAATCTGGGCGTGCTCATTCTGCTTGTACCAAAGGAGTTGGCGCCGAATCACAAAGGCGAATGTTTCATTCTGACGGGGCGCGGGAGTGAAGGCGTAATTACGGATGCAACGGCCGCATCCATCTGTCGAAACGGCGTCATTCCGTTCATGAAGGAGAGGGATTACACGTCAGCGCTTCTGGCTGCCGTTGATTCAATTACGTCGCATGTTCGTGGCGATGCGGTTGTTGGTGGGAATGCACAACCCGACGGCGGAACGGCGATCGCCATTGATCCGAATGACAGCGCGGCACTCGGTCTCGTTTCGCAGCCGGGATCCGGGGGAGATTCAGGTAGTCCGTGGATGTTTGCCGGAATGGTGATTGGTGGTGTTGGGCTCGCGGGTGCCGGCGTCCGCGGCGTGTTTTACGTACGGCGGAATCGCAAGCGCAAATGTCCGAAGTGTGGCAAGGACATGCACAAATTGTCTGAATCGGTCGACGACGAATTTCTGAAGCCAACACAAATGCTCGAAGAAAAACTTGGCAGCATTGATTACGACGTGTGGCAGTGCACGTGTGGTGAGACGTTACTGCCGATTGCGTACGTGAAACACTTGTCGAGTTACAGCAACTGTCCGGAATGTCATGTGCGCGCACAGAAGACAACGCGTCGGACTATTCGGGCGGCAACATATTCATCGACGGGATTGGCCGAGAAGAAATTTCATTGCGAGTCGTGCGGTCGGACCAAGACGCAAAAGATTGTGCTCAGTCAGCTGACAACAAGTTCGTCGAGCGGTGGATCGTCAGGCGGCAGTTCGTCGGGTGGGTCGAGTTTTGGTGGCTCGGGAAGCAGCAGTGGCGGTGGTGGTGGGTCCAGCTACTGAGATCGCGCGACCGTTACTGCAAAACAATCACGCGGAGACGCGGAGGAAGCGAAGACGCGGAGGGAGACTATTTTTTCTTTCGTCCGCGTCTTGCATTCCACCACATCAACACGCCGCTCACGATTTGCGACAGCATGGCGAGCGTCGCCAAGAACCACAGAGTTGCGGTGGGTTTGCCGAGTACGTCGCCGGTGTGGAGAGAGCGTTTGAGGTTGTCGATTCTTGTGCCAACTCCGGCTTTCCGCGTATCGATGGTGTTCAGCACCGCGCCGTTCCAACGATTGATGAACACGCGACTGCGACCAGCCGGTGTATGATCTTCCGGAAACCGCATCGCGACCGTTACGGGGCGTTTGTCATCGGCTAAAGCGATGAACATGACGGTTGCGCCGGGAAGTGCGGTGCGCGCGACCGCTGCCATTGCATCAAAAGACGGCGGGCCTGTTGGCGTCGGATTCGCTGGTTGCGCGATCATCGCTGCCGGCGCAGTAGAATCCAGAGTCAGAACGAGCGCACTCAGTCCCTCGTAATGAACAAGCAGTCCACTTGCTGTAATCACGATGAGCACGATGGCAGCCAACACACCAATCACGTGATGCAGGTCGAAGTTGATTCGCTTCCAGCTCGCGCGTGTGTTGATGCGCAGCAGTTTGTCGGGCCACCAGAGAAATAGACCGGTAATTACAAGGAACAGGGCAATCGCGTCGACAACTCCGACGATGCTTCGGCCCAACTTTCCGGCAAAGAGCTCCACGTGCAGAACGTGCAATCGCCGCGCCAGCGTTTCCCGAGACTGTGCCGCCGTACGTGTCCCGTTCACGGATCCCGTGTAGGGATTCACAAAAACCGTGAGTGAACCTGCGCTCATCGTCCAGGCGCGATCGGGTTCTTCGGACAAGTTCACACTCGCTGGCGGTGCGCCAGGGAGTTGCGCGTGCACCCGTGCGGCGAGCGTGTCGATCGACAATGGAGCGGCGCTCGGCGTGACATGCCAGAGCGATGGATTGAGCGCGCGATCAATCGCGTTTTCGAACACGAGCACAGCACCACTCGCGCTCGTTATCAGCAGTACGAGTCCGACGATCAGTGCAACCCAGCGATGAGACACGATCAGAAGACGGCGCATCGACGAATTGGAATGGGCAGCGTGCGAGTGTGGTCGAATGCCAACACACTCGCTTGTTGGGCGGCTGCCGTCAATGCTATTGGTTGAGCACCGTCGTACGCGGCATCAGGTTTTCAATGAAGAACTCCATCATGCGGCCGTTGTTGATGCCGGAGTGACCGGCGTCCGGACCAACTTGCACGTCAAAGCTCTTGCCCGCTTTTTGCAGTGCCGTAATGAGTTGCATCATGTTGTTCGGATGCACGTTGTTGTCGGCCGTGCCGTAATACAACATCAGACGACCTTTCAGGTTTGGCGCGTACGTCATGGCCGAGCCCGCGTCGTAACCCGCTTTGTTTTCCTGCGGAATCCACATGTAGCGCTCAGTGTAGATCGTGTCGTAGTG
>JBDTTO010000053.1:0-10452 GCA_039930585.1 Gemmatimonadaceae bacterium | reverse complement strand
TCGAGTACCACGCCTTCGCGGTCCAGCAACAGTTGATACTGAAATCCGCTGTCAAAGATGGCACGAAAGCGCCGCTCATTCAGCAAACGTGCGGCGTGTGCATTGCGCGTTTCCGTTACGTCGGCACGCACCCCCAACAGGCGAAGCGGTTGTCCGCCTGGTGTGCGCTCAACAACCCGCGCGCGATCAACCATCGCGTGCCACTCGCCACTGTTGCTGCGGACACGATATTCGTGTTCAAACGCTTCCGCTTCGCCATTCAGATGACGCTGGAGCGCGCGATTGAATCCATCAACATCATCGGGATGTACAAGCGCCATCCAGCTGTCGCGTTGCGCCACCTCCGACGTGCTTTCGTAGCCCAGGTTGTGCCAGATTCCCGAGCTGTGATCGGCGGCCCCGCTTATCAGATCCCATTCCCAGATTCCATCGGTTGAGCGTTCCAGCACCGACGCCAAACGCGCCTTCTCGCGCGACCGCGCCAATCTGCGCGCGCCCTGACCAAGCAACGTTGTCAACATGAGCAGAATGCTGAGCAGTCCACCCATCACCAGCACGACCAGCGGAAGTTTTGATCGAACGCGTTCGACGGTTGTTGACGTCGGCCACGATTTAAGCTCGAGATTAACAACGCCGTATTTCAATGGCAGCGACAACAGCGATTTTCCGACGGTTGCGGGGATTACGCGATTCGATGCGTTTCGTCCGTCGCTCAAACCTATTTCGTGAAAAAATCCAAGCGTTGTGTCGCTCAGGATTGTGCCAAATAATTCCTGCGTGCGCACAACGCCAACTATCGCGCCATCACATTGCATGGTGGCAACACACGATGGCGCGACAATCGCAAATCGCATGGACGCCGCATCAAGCGGCCAATAGTGAACTGTATCGGCCAACTGTGGTTCAGTGGCGATTCGCGCGGCCCACAATGAATCGAGTCCGGGCAGCGGTGTATCCGTCGATCCGAGCACCTGATGCCCGCTTTGCGCCGAGATAAAAACGCCACCTTCGAGTCCGCGGAAATCGCGGCGAAGCGATCGCAGATCACGTGTTTGCTGCTGAGCGGTCGCACCACCGGCGCGCCATTCGGCCGATCGCGACAGGGAGTTTGCCAATCCGCGCACGGCTTCGCCCATCGCGCGTCGCTGCGCCGCACCAGCTTGTCGTGTGAGCGTGTTCAACTGGTCCGTTTCGCGAAAGCTGAGCGCGCGCCATAACACCAACACCGTGAGCAGGCTCGCAAATCCAACACCTGCGGGCAGCCAGTCCGCCGATTCCAGAGTCACGCGTCCCGATGCCCACATGACGCCCAACAAATACGCACCGATTGCAAATGCGGCCAACAGACTTTGCAACGATGATCCGGCAACGACCGAATCCATCATCGGATTTATAACGCCGATGGCAATGGCCCCGAACATCGTGAGCACCATCGTGACCACCACAAATCCGGCCACGCCCAGTGCGCGCTCTTCATCGCGAGGCGATCGCGAGGCCGTTGCAATCAGAATCGCAAGCGAAATCGTGCTGTGCAGCAGCGCGGTTGAAAGCGCCATGCCGCCCAATGGCAATGGGAATGCGCCGAACGCGCCAACAATACACAACAAGCTCACCGTGGCCGACAGCGCCGCAACCGGCAACGTTGTACGGCGATCCGACCGCAGGAGCGCCAGAAATGCGGCGCCCGTCAAGGCAAGTTCTGCAGCGGGCAATAACGGGATTTGTGGCCATCCGGCCATCGGAGCCAGCAACCACTCCCAATGGACAAACGCTCCCACGACACCACTCACTCCCAGCGCAATCGTTATCAACGCGATCAGCACGCCCAGTGGGCGTGCCTCGCGCGGATATCCGGCATCAGGTTGGTGAACCAGTCGGCTTCGGGGAGAAGCTGCAGCGAGCATAGGATCCGGTCGAAGAAACAGCGTTCACATCCGAACAACCAGACGCGATCGCGAATTTTTGCTACTGGTGAGAAACGTCACCGCGCAAACGTGCACACCGGCATCATGTTACTGATGCGATAACCGCACGGCGTTGTTGTGTTGGATCAACATAGTTTCGCGGTGTACCACGGTGAGAGTCTTGGCGAGCGATGACGGTGAGTCGCTAGTTGAGGGCGACGGTGTTCGCGCACAGTGCGCAACACCCGCCCTCTTTTTTTGTTGGGTACGATATCCTGCGAGGCGTATATGAACTGGAACCAGATTGAAGGACACTGGACACAGTTTCGGGGACGGATTCGGGAATACTGGGGTTTGATGACGCATCGTCCGCTGGACGTGATCAACGGCCGGCGTGCTCAGCTTGTAGGCATGTTGCAACAAAAGTACGGCGCGTCCGAATTGCAGGGCGATGCCGGCGTGCAGATCTTCGAGACGCAATCCGAAGGGTCGAGATAATACGAAACAAACCACTTGGTGCGCGCTACAGTAACACCTGGCGCGCACCAGTGTGTTTCGGTTAACGACTTTGTCACCGCGGTAGTTGGCAGCCAACGTCGAACGGGACGCATTCCACGTGGATGCGCCCCGTTCGTATTACTCAACCCTGCCAGGACTCGATCAGGCAGTGGCGGAAATCCCCGCAACTTCCCAGAGATCATCAGTTGATGCGTTAAGTCCGCGCCGCTGCAATTCGCGCACTGACTCAAACGGCACGAGATCATGCAACGTCAGGAGGAGCTGACCGACATGCCGAAGATGGCGCGCCGCAACTGCCGCCGCGCAACGGTCTCCAAGAGAGAGAGCAGTCGCCTGAAGTGCAACGTACCCAATGGATATTTCACTTGCCGCTGCATAGAGCTCATACAGTTTGGCCGGATAAGAGGATTTATAGGACACAAGCTTCGCCACAAGTGCGCAGCAGGCATTCACAACGGCCAGACGAACGCGATCAGTTCCACGCGCAAGCGGAAAAACATATGACGGATACAACGCGGTAAGCGCCGTCGCATGGCCACCGAATTCAGTGGAAGCGGCCGCAAGTTGCGCCGGCACTGACACGCCGCTTGCCTGACAAGTGGCAATCGTCTGGTTCATCAAGTGCTGAAAGCGACGCTCCTTCGCAATCAATGCGGCAACGCTCGCTTCTATGACATCATTCGATGTGGAGAGCCAACTGTCGGCTCGCGCAATCGGCATCGAAAAATCGAAAAACGTGGAGGCCGATGACGGCGTTCCGATCGAAACTTCACCCAGCGAGAAAGGCACGGTGGCAGAACGGTACGCCATGATCAGACTCCGGCCTGAAAGCGATTAAAGTGAGCGCGAAACAACATCGAGTGCCTCCATCGGCGAATGCACCGAACGCAAAAAAGGCGCAGCCACGGCCCGGTGAGGGCTGTTGCCGCGCCTTCGTCTCAGCCAGCCAACTTCGCTGGCGTCGACAAGGCTGATCGCTCTCGCGACCAGTGTTGACAGACCAAGGGTACTAACGCCCTTGAGATCACGCAAGACAATTCACACGAAAGTTTGCCAGAATTTGGAGCGTTGTGTGCGAAGTGTCACCAACCCAATTACACGAGCTTCCGCGCACGCTTTCGACGGCCGTCGCGCGACACATTCTCATTCGACGCGTTCGCGCGCGGACGTCCGGAAAACGTAATGAGTGGATCAAGAACCTTGAGCAACGCAACACCAATGCCCCGCACTGAACCCAATGCTTCAAGTGATCCGAATGCACCAAGTGAATCCCGATTTGCAACAATACGTTCGGCGAGCGCCATCCCAACGCGCGGAAGTTTCTCCAGTTCCTGCGCGCTTGCGATGTCCACATCAATGATGACTGGACGCGATTCAATTGCGCGTGCGTCAGTGCGCGTTTCGCCTTTCGACTTGCTCGTTGCACGCTTCGGTTTGCCCGCGGCCTTCTTGCCACGTTTTGATGCACGCGCGGCATCAATCGCTGACAACTGTCCATCCACACCCTCGGCACCAGCTTTGAACGCAACACTGGCCGACTCAGTTCCCGCGTTATGACGCTGTTGCCACACGCGCACACCGCCGCCGAGCAGCGCCACGCCTGCAAGAAACGCGAGAGCTTGTCGTTCGGCGGCTGTAGGCATTAGCGCATGAGAGTGGATGCGCTCATTCTGCCACACTGCTCGGCGCCTGCACGGACCCTTTGCACGCGACATACACCTAATTATCGCATGCAACACTCAACGATCGTGCAATAACTATTTCTTAAGATCGCCCGACCCGAAATGGATCTGCAGAATTGTGCTGAAAACAGTAAGCACCGTTTGTCGATTGTAGTTGCGATCAAACACCGTGGTGTGCGAGCCCGTCAAACTGAACGACAGCGTCTCGGACAAATCGGTATCGGCTTGAAAGTTGTATTGGCGACGACCGTTGTTTGTGAGCACACTCGGAATACCGGAACCGAGAAATACGCTGTTGAGCGAAGGAGCATCCTGCACAATGCTGGTCGATCCCTCGGACACGTACGACGCAATCGTTTTCAGTTTGCTGCGCGCCTTCCAATCGGCCGGCAACGAAAAATCTTTTCCGATGGTGTAGGATTGACTGAGTGGATTGTCGTTCCGCGTAACCGTTCCCGGACGACTGTCCTGCCGAAGTGATCGGCCCAGTACGACGCCTGTTCGGAATCCGTCCAGGAATGTCCAGTTCACCTGCAACGACATAGGTTGCGTTTCACTGTGCGCGCGACTCTGCTCCACCGTGCTGCCAGATTCACTGAGCACCAACGTGTTGTTCTCAGCCTGGACATATCCAAACGAAGCACTCAAACCACTCAGCACTTTGTTCGGCGTTTTGAGCGTAAGATTCCAGCTCAGTTCAAGGTTCGGAAATACCTGATTGTCGTTGGTGATGAGTGCCTGAAAATCATCAAGCACGCGTCGCGTCCACGTTTCGGAATTGCCGTGTTGAAATCGGCTTCTGATTGTAAGCGCGAGCGGAAGTTGAACGCCCGCCTCACCATACACGTTGGACAGTCGACCCGCACCAGTCGCAAGTTGCGTGTTGAGACCGCGAAAACTCGACACTCCACCCAATCCGAATTGATAACCAATTCCCGGATTGAGCACGGTGTTGTCGTAGTTGGATGTTAACGTGCGACTCCACGTTGCACTGACCGGCAAAATTGCCCGGCCCAATCGATTGCCTTTTGATTTTTCCGCTGTGCGCGTTGTGATCAGTCGGCCAAGATCGAGCAATACCGTACTCTCAAGCGTTTGCAGCGATCCCAAACGATTCGGCAATCGATACTCGCTCGAATCCGCGCCCGCTTTCAACAGGTAACGCGCGTTCGGATCCTTGAAGAGCGAGAAGTTACTGCTGAAACGAAAACCGGGTTGGAACCAGTTGGTAATTCCCGGTCGGAAATCGAGCGCGGTTACAAACGTGCGTTCGCGCTCGAGTCCCAAATCCTGCCCGAACAGTGAAATGTGTTCCGCCTGCGCCGCTGCCGCGCGATTGGCGCTGTCTGCGGTCGCGGAAAAGTTTCCGTAGTTGCGAAGATCGAGCGTCTGACGCGCTGAGAAAGACGCAAGGATTGCATTCAGCGGACGAAACTCGAGCGTGCTGCTGTTTTGCCAGAGATGCGACTCGGTGCGTACCGCGAAACCGGTGTCTGTTTCGACCATGACAGGTTTGAGATACGACGTGGCCGAGTTCGCGTTTTGCGCAACGCCACTGACGACCTGGAATCGTGAAGGCCGCCAATGCAGATCCTGCGAACGAAGTCCCTTCACTGATTGACTCTCGCGCAAAAATCCTGGCAAACTCCCAAGTATGCGATCGAGGATACGCGGCAAGTGCGGCGGAGTGCTGTCAATCGCGCTGCCGGAGCCGTCAATGTTGAGCGCCGCCGTTACGGAATAATTGTTGTTGCGCGCATCCTGAAACGTGCTTTGCCCGTTGCCGTGTCCCCATGCAGCACTTAATGCCAGACCGTTCAGCAGCGGCGCAAACCAATGGCCATCAACGGGCGTGGCGCGTCGAATCGCGAGCGCGTAATCCGTCCGCGAATCGTTGGGATTTCGAAGGCCCCGAATTCCATCGGCGCGCACATCGGTTTGGTTGATGAATAGCTGTTCCACATTCACACGTCCGTAATTCACACTGAGCGGCATCACAATACCGAGTCGCCTCGGCAGCATCCGTTCCAGGTGGAATGTGGTACCGGCGGACACGCCTGATGACGTCAGGAACGAGGGCGTTTCACCAAGCTGGCGGAAGTTGGGATCACGACGATTCAGATTGAGGCGGAAATCCGCGAGATCACCAGCGTTGCCAAACAATCCGATTTCGCCGGCGAATCCGACGTCGGCCACAACATCGGACAAGCGCACATCGTCGATCCACAGTTCGAGCGAGTCGCCCGGGAGGATTGCGTTGGCGCCACGCGGAATGCTGTCGATGCGCACAAATCCAACGGCCATTTCCTGCACGCCCGCGAGATTGGGCGGCGTGATTCCGGGATCGGCCGAATAGACGATGTATCCGCCTGCGCAGACAGCGTAACGCCGTACGGTGACATTGCGGGGCAATCCGGAGCGCTTGATGAGTTCCAGATCAGCGCCGCTGCATGACAGCGAATCACCGTTGTTTCGCAGCGTGTTGTTTTCCAGTTGCGCACGCAGCGCCTGAAACTGCGTGAGATCAACGCGCACTTCGGGATCCCAGGCGGCAACTGTCTCGCCGGATTGTACTGGTGTTCGATACAGATAAAAGTTGTTTGCGTCGCGCCCGATTCTCACAAATGCATTGAGTTCGCCGTTGTCGCCCCAACCGTTTTTGCGACCGCGCATCCACAGTCGCAGCGTGCGATAACCCATGAAAGTGTTATTGCCCTGCGGAAAACGGTAATACGACTCTGCCCGACTGAATACCGGAAACTGCCCGCCCGGGGTACCGGCCTGCAATCGCAGCGAGTGTTCGTTCTGCTGTTGCACCGTATTGTCGTACGCGAGTTGTGATTTTGTCTCGGGTTCTTCCAGAACACCTGGCGGTGATTGGTAGTGCAGTGTCAGTGATGAATCCTGCGTACCAACGACCGACGAAATCACATATCCTGGTGAGGTAACGGTGGAGTCGCCGGCAATGCCACTCAACGGACGGTCGGCCCGGCGCAGCCACGGTGCACCAATCAATTCAAACTTGGCGAGAGCGATACGCGTTGTTGCGTCATCACGTTCGCCGGCGGCCGACACCATCGTGAGTCGCATGGCACGAATGCGCCGATCATTCGGCGAATTCAGTGAATCCGTTGGTGCGCGCCAGTTCAATCGAATCTGGACCCAGCAGAGCGAATCGGTGACTACGCCCAGCGCTGCCGTTGAATCCGTTACGAACGAACGACACTTGCCCGTGCGCGCCCAGTTGCGCGTATCGGCAAGATCGACAACAAAACGTTTCCACTGTTCTTTGTCCGCATCGATACTCGTGAGATTCAGCTGCCCATCGAGATCAATATCTTCTTCGTCCAGACGGTTGTTGCGAACGGTGCAATTGGCTCGGTTATCGCCGATGTAGAGGAATGATCGCAAAGCAGCCGTACAGACGGGCACCTTCACGGCCAATGCCGGTGCTGCGCCGTTCACCTTGTCAACAACGATGATGGAATCCGCAACGCTGCCTGCAATGCCAACGTCGTTATCCACAGCGTTGAACGCGCGCGAAAACTTGTCGCGTTCAGAATTCAGGGTGTCGTATCCAGCGAGACGTTTGCCTTGATACGTTGTGTCTGGCTTGAGGTCCGGGCGAATTGGTGCGGATACCGTCAGTGTTTCCGGCGCAAAGGCGACACGGTTTTCACTGATGTCACCAAAATCAAGAACGAGTGTGGGATTGCGAATTACCTTCCCGGCGTCGACTTGCACGAGTGCGAAAAACTCGATGTTCTCAATGCTCGAGAGATCATCACCACTGGGATTGAGTACCGTTTGAATTGACGAAAAACGTCGGCCCGATGGTGTCAGCCCCAATGAAGAACTATTGCCGATGGTCCACGCATTGCGCCGAGTTGTCGTACCGGGGATAATACCCGGAAACCCACCCACCTTGAGTGGCAACATGCTGAGCCACAACACCTGCTCGGACGGTTGGAGACCTGCGCCACGCAACGTCACGCGCGGGTCGATCTGATCAATCGTAAATGCAAGATTTTTCCCAACGGGATCGAGTCCAACATTCTGGAACGCGATCGTTGCGTTGCGATTAAGCGTGAGCTGAGTGCCGCCCAGCATCGCAGTCAATCGCGTGCCCGCCGCAGGCAAAGAGCTCAACGCCCACGACGCTTCCGGCAGCGCGATACTGCGTCCGGCATTGTTCTCGAATGATTCCAGATACGCCTGCCCTGCAGCGTTGGGCTGCGGTCGACTCAACGCAATTTCGCCAAGCATGCCAATCCGCGACTTTGCCGTTGACGGCGCAAACGGCAGTCGATTTACAGCGCGCGTAAGCGCCGTTGCATCCCAACTGAAATTGGCTGTAACACCAGCAACGAGTGAACCTGCGGATTCGTAACCGAGCGGCGGACGATTGTACTGGGATTGTTGTCGTTGCGAAATTGCCGTGAAATTGATCTGTCCGTTTTCAAGCGGCAGTTGCGTAGTCAGCCCCAAAATCGTGGTGGGCGAAGTGCCGAGCGAGAGATTCTCTTCGAATCGCACCGTAACCTGGCGTGTTTGCAGAAATAGCGTATCGCCACGATTGAAATTGATGATGCCCAGCTCGTAGTTGATGGTGTAGTCACCATCTCTCACCAATGGCTGGCCGTCCAGTAATACGTGCTCCGACCTCGGCCGAATCTGTTGAACGCCTAACGCGAGTGTGTTCTGATCCTCCGTGCCTTCAGTCAGATAGTCGGCCAGCAAACGAAAAATGCTTTGCGGTCGCTGTGTCGAGTACAGGTATTCGTTGGGGTAGGTGTACAGCGTGTCGTTTGCCGGGTTTGCAAACGGCTGCGCAAGTCCGGCGCGCGCAAACGGCTGCAACGATGGAAAGACGATAAAGTTGTCGCGAATCAGTTTCTGCGTTGTCGCGCCGGCCAGTCGATTGGGATCCTGCGGCCGCGGCCAGACACGATTTTCCACGTCAAAGGCGCCAGTGTTCGTGATCTGCGACATGCCAAACAATTGCAGATACGTTTGTCCGCGCGAAACGTCGCGTGGTTTTTCCTGGTCGCCGCTGGTGCCTGTCACAATACGAAGCGCGATCGATTCGCGATTGATTGACCGAATATCATCGCCGCCCAATCGATAAACAGACTTGATTTCGCGCTGGAAATATCCGTTTGGATTGTTGGGCTGAAGCTCCGGTTCCCACAACAGATTCGCAAACTGAGGGTCAGTCGTGTATTCAATGTCTGGCGTGCCACCCGTATTGACGTTTCGTCCGGGTACGCCATTCACGCGTACTTCGTACGCCACGGCCAGTCGTTCGTTTTGAGCGAGTGGTGCAACCAGTGCAATCCAGAGTTGCGACGGATCGACGTAATAGTCCACGTTTTCGCGCAGTACTTCGTAAATCTGTCGCGTGCTGTTGCGCGCACCACGTACGGAAAGTTGGGGCCCGCGCGGATTTGGATTTGTTGCGCCAATGAGCTGCTTGTAAATCAGCAATCGTGTTGGCCGCACCGAATCGGGAAGCGATGCCGCAATGCGCAACATCTGTTGCCGATTCAGAATGTCGACGTTGGGATATCCGGCAAACTGGCGCGGATCAACGGTCATGAAAAACCGACGCAGCTCCATGCCAACATCTTCAATCGCGCGCGATTGTTTCTGCCGCGTGCGATCACCCATCGTAAACGTGCGGTCCTTTGAGACGTTGCCGCGTTGTTGTGCCGCAACTCCCGAATATTTGAACGAACCAATCTTGCCGCTTACTTGCAGTCCGTAATTTCCGGAGGGAATTCCCGACGTGATAAATCGCGATGGCGGCGGCAGAAATGAGATGTTGCCAATTTCAGCGCTCTCAATCACGCGTCCCGGTTTGCCTTCGTAACGCACCGAGATGTTGTTCGACGCTCCAAACTCATTGAGCGAGTTGTAGTCGAGATCGACATGTACGCGGTCCGCCACAACACCGGAACTCGCAATGTCAAACTGAAAGTTGAAGGTCGGCGTCCAGTAGGGGTTGCAGTTCGAACCGGCCGGACGATACTGCGCGACCGTGCATCGCTCGTTGAGCGTATGCTGGCCTTTCACTTCGAGACGCGAGTTGAGCGTGAAGGCGAGTTCAGGCAGCGAATCCTGTCCACGGTTCGCAGTAGTGGCCCGCCGGCCAAGGTTTACGCGGTCGAAGGTGGGCGTTCGACCTATCAACCGTTTATCCTCTGAAGCCTGCGCGACACTCGTAAACAGGTGCCAGCGATAGGGCAGTTGGCTAAGCGCCAGGGACGAGTCTGCCGATACTGGGGGGCGGGTCGCGAGCGTACTTGTGGAGTCGCGATTGGTGACTTGCTGCTGTGCAACGGCGG
>JBDTTO010000052.1:0-10485 GCA_039930585.1 Gemmatimonadaceae bacterium | reverse complement strand
AACGGGCGTCAAATGCCCGAAGGACGGCGGCGAGATTTCCGAGCGTCGCAGCAAGAAACGTGGCAAGGCATTTTATGGCTGCGAGAATTATCCCAACTGCGATTTCGTTGTATGGGATAAACCCGTTGCCGAAACGTGCCCCGAATGCGGGTACGTGGGTGCCGAGATGAAGAGCAACAAGACGCGTGGCAATTATCGCCGCTGTCTCAAGTGTCAGAACGAGTGGGATGTGGCGACGCCGGAAGACGCAGAAGAGGTTGCAGAAGTGGCGTAGTCTGATTGTGGTTGCTGGCCAACTTACAGTACGGAAATCATGAAACCGTCGCTGCTTGCACTCGTGTTGTTGATCGCGCCCGCCGGAGTACTCTCCGGTGGGCGCGCTGTGTTTTCACAGGAGCCTCCGGCATTTCTTTTGCGCCCGGCTTCTGCAAGCATGTATGCGATGACATCAAATGGTCGTGTCACGGACGCGGGAGGTGCGTCGGTGACAATCCACTCGACAACTGCCATGTCGGGCGGATCTGGTATCGTTGACGCCGTGATTCCACTGCAGGCGATGCGTGGAAAGCGACTGCGTCTCGTTGGTGAGATTCGAACCGAGAATGCGCAGACCGGTGCGTCGCTGTGGGTTCGTATCGATTCCGGCTCCACCATGTTGTTGTTGGAAAATGGAATGACGAACCTCGTGAGGGGCTCGAGCGACTGGGTTACACGTTCTGTCACCTTGCCCGTGCTTGAGGAGGCAACCTCGGCTTCACTTGGACTGCTGCTGTTTGGCTCCGGTGTGGCGGAAGCGCGCAACATGCGCATCGAGTTTGTCGATGTGAAGCTGGACGCTCCGATGGATCCGCTCGCGAAAGCTGTGCTTGACAGCGCGATTATTCTGGTGAAAACGATCGCCTTGAAACGCAAGGATGTGCAGTGGAATGTCGTCGAGCCGCGAGTGCGTCAGATTGCAGCCGGCGCGCAGAAAAGCTCAGATGTGTACGTGGCAATCAGCTACATGATCAAGCAGCTCAATGATCATCACAGTGCGCATTTGAAGCCGGTGCAGGCCACGCAATTCCGGAACGGTGGCGCCGAAAATCCGCTGCCGGTCGTAAAAACAATGCCTGGCAATTTAGGATACATCAGCGTCCCTGCGTATGGCGGAATTGAACCTGCAGCGGCCAGGAATTACGCAATGAACGTGCACACGAAGATGGAAGAGATTCGCGCCCAGACTTCATGCGGGTGGGTTGTCGACCTGCGGGCCAATGGCGGTGGCAACATGTGGCCGATGCTGGCCGGACTCAAACCTTTTTTTGGCAACGACTCCCTCGGCACGTTTGTTGTCGATGACAAAGTGGGACAACCGTGGGTGGCGGGAGCCAGCGTTAACATGGAGCCACCCTCGTCGCTTGCTGGCATGCACTCAGCCGCAGTCGCCGTGCTCGTTGGCGCGCGTACTGCCAGTTCGGGTGAGGCCGTCACGATTGCGTTTCGAGGTCGACCACTAACTCGAATATTTGGCGAACCGACGGCCGGACTGACGAGTGCGAATGCGCAGTTTCCATTGCCCGACGGATCTATCATGAATCTGGCGGTGTCGGTTGAAGCCGACCGGACTGGACGCCGTTACGGCTACAAGATTGACCCTGATGAACTGATCAAATCCAGCGCTCCGGGCAGCGCGACCGACAGCACGCTGGATCGTGCGGTGTCCTGGTTGGCGCCCAACGGCAATTGCGCAAAGGCGGGCCGGTAAAGGCCCTGCCGGGATGGTATGTTGCAGCATGACACATGCCTCACACGATCACTCGAAACCCGTTCACGTAGTCGGCGGCGGACTCGCCGGCAGCGAAGCCGCGTATCAATTGGCCGAACGTGGGCATCAAGTGGTGTTGCACGAGATGCGACCGGTACGCGGAACGGCCGCGCACAAAACCGACAAGCTGGCGGAGTTGGTGTGTTCAAACACGTTCAAGAGCACGGACTCCAGCAACGCGCACGGTTTGTTGAAGGCCGAAATGCGCGAGTTGGGCTCGATGATTCTGGAGTGTGCGGATGCGGCGCGCGTGCCTGGCGGAACGGCACTGACGGTTGATCGTGATGTGTTTTCGCAAGGCGTGGATGCACGCGTTCGTGCGCATGCGAACATCACGGTTGTAAACGAAGAAGTCAGCGAGCTTCCCGAAGTTGGCATCGTTGCGACGGGACCGCTTACGTCAGATGCGCTTTCCGCAGCGATTCGTACGCGACTTGGCGTGGAAAATCTCGCGTTTTACGACGCCATCGCGCCCATCGTTTCGATTGACAGCATTGATCACGACATCGCGTTTCGTGCGTCGCGCTGGGGCAAGGAAACGATGGAAGGCGCGAGTGATGAAGGTGCGTATCTCAACTGCGCAATGTCGCGCGAAGAGTACGATGCCTTTATCGAAGCATTGACCACGGCCGACCAGTTTACGGCGCACGAGTTTGACAAGGTGCCGTACTTCGAAGGTTGCATGCCTGTTGAGGAAATGGCGCGTCGCGGTAAGGAGAGTTTGCGTTTTGGTCCGATGAAGCCAATCGGCCTGCGTGATCCGCGCCAGGACAAACGTCCGCATGCGGTGGTGCAGTTGCGTCAGGAAGATCGTGGTGGTCGCATGTGGAATCTTGTGGGATTTCAGACGCGCCTGCGTATTCCCGAACAACAGCGTGTGTTTCGTATGATCCCGGCGCTCGCCAATGCCGAGTTTTTGCGGTTCGGCAGCATTCATCGTAATGCGTATCTCAACGCGCCGGCCACACTCTCGTCGCACCTGGCGTTGCGCGACGCACCAACCACGATGTTTGCGGGGCAGCTCACCGGCGTTGAGGGATACACGGAGAGCACGGCTACGGGCTTGCTGGCAGGCATCAACCTGTCGCGCATGCTCAATGGTCGGGAGGCCATCGTTCCGCCCGCCGACAGCATGATGGGCGCGTTGTACCGCTACATGCGCGAGGCCGACCCCAAACACTTCCAGCCGATGAACGCGAATTTCGGGTTGCTGGATGATCTGGCCGAGACGCCGCGTGACAAGGCGCTCAAGCGTGAGATGTTTGCGACGCGTGCCCTGACGGCGATGCGCGACTGGCGCGACGCCCATGAAATCTTTGATCGGTGAAAAACGGCACGGGCGGTAACGAATCCGCGCACGTCGACGCGCACGCCGAAGCGCCGCTGCCCGCCGAGGTGCAGGAATTTCTCACGCACCTGGAAAAAGAGCGCGATGTTTCGCGCAATACGTTGATGGCGTACGAGCGCGATCTGCGCGGGTTCACGTTGTATCTGTCGCAGGCGCGCGGAATCGAAGGGTGGGATTTCGCCGACCTCAACCGACTGGACATTCGCGGCTGGATGGCGCATCTCACGCGACAGGGGCTCGCGAAGCGCTCGATCGCACGCGGTCTTTCCGCCGTGCGCAGTTTCTTTCGCTGGATGCACCGCGACGAACGGGTCGATGTGAATCCGGCGCGCGCTGTGGGATCACCGCGCTTGCCGCGCACGTTGCCCGGCTACCTTGATCGCACACAAGCAGAAACTTTGTTGGCGCTGGCCGTGACACGCGCGCAAAGCGGAAACTTTACCGACGTGCGCAATCTCGCGATGCTGGAAGTGTTCTACTCGTGTGGTTTGCGTTTGTCGGAATTGCAGGGCATTGATCTCGCCGATCTCGATCTGGTAACGCAGCAGGTGAAAGTGCGCGGCAAGGGTCGGAAAGAGCGTATCGTGCCGGTGGGTGATCATGCGCAGCGCGCCGTTCGCAATTATCTCGTGAAGCGAGACGCGTTGATCGCGCACCTCGGAACATCCATCAAGGAATCGCGCGAGAAAGCAACTGATGACGCGTCAGGCGACGCAACGCAAAGGCGCAAACCCGTTCGTCTTGGTCGCGGCGCGTTGTTTCTGAGCGAACGCGGTACACGCGCCAGCACGCGCGCCGTGCAACACGCCATTGTCGGTTTGTTGAGCGCCGTTGATGAAGGCGCCGGACTCAGCACGCACTCATTGCGACACACATTTGCAACGCACCTGGTTGACGCTGGCGCAGATTTACGCGCGGTGCAGGAACTCCTCGGCCACGCGAGCATCAGCACAACGCAGATCTATACGCATACGAGTGTTGAACGATTGAAAAAAGTGTATCGGCAAGCGCACCCGCGCGCGTAGGAGTTCCGGCCGTTACAGTTGTCAGCCGATTGCCGAAATCGCTAGCGTGCACCACTCAGAACCTGCACGGCCGTTGCAGTGTCCAGGTTGCCGCCGCTCAGCACTATTCCCACGGTTTGCCCCGCCAGTGATGGTGCGAGTGCGCGCAATCCAGCCAATCCTGCCGCTCCCGATCCTTCCACCAGATTGTGCGTAATGCGCCACAAATCGCGCACGCTCTGAGCAATCGCGGCGTCGGGTACCAGTACAAAATCGGACAGCCCCGTCACGAGTGTGTCGAAGGTCAAGTCATACGCAACCGCCGTCGCAATACCTTCGGCGAATGTGCGCGATGGTATCGGTGCCAATCGCGCTTTTGCTTTCCATGATTCGTATTGCGCCGGTGCTTCGACACTTTGAGCGCCGTACACGCGGAGCGACGGCTTCAATGCATTCGCGACAACAAGTGCGCCGACAACCTGTGATCCGCCCCCTACAGCAATCACCATCGCGCTAACGTCTGGCGCTTGCTCCAACAACTCCAGTGACAACGTGCCGGCGCCCGCCAGCACAGCGCGATTATTCGTTGAATGAAGAATCGTGAATCCATGCTTCTCGGCGAGTGCGCCGCAGTTGATTGCACATTCATCGTAACTGTTACCGGTTTCGACCAGCGTTGCACCCAATGCGCGAATGGCCGCGTTCTTTTCGGGATTGTTTCCGATCGGTACGCATATCGTAACGGGAACGCCAAGTTGGTGGCCGGCAAACGCGACGCCCTGACCGTGGTTGCCCGTGCTCGCAGCAATGACTCCGCGTGCGGCGACATCCGGTTCAAGGGCCGTGACCGCGGACAGTCCGTTACGCACCTTGAAGCTGTTCACCGGGTTGTGGTTTTCGTGTTTCACAAGCACGCGAATCCCATGGCCGACAATTTCATCGAGCAGCGGATAGTGCCGAACCGGCGACGGTTGCAAATACGGCGCAAGTCGCACTCGCGCGGCGTGCACATCGTCGACAGTAATGCTTGCTGAAAGTGTCATGCGGTGTTGGTGGGTGGATTGGTGATAATCTGTAATGTTGTCGGCGCATGTCGAGGATTGCGCAACAATGTCCCCTTGTTCATTCTCGAACGTAAGGCAGTGACGCAGGGCACGCGTTTGTGATTTTTGCACGTATGACTGTCGTAGCCACGCTGCGGCAGCATCCCGGTAAAAGATGACGGTTGTGATGTGACCGAAGTGCGTACAGATGCAGCGTGGCATCTGCCCTTGGTTCATGGAGTGGAGATGGCAGGACTGTTGAACCGCATAAGTACCCGATGGCCCGTGGCTGGCCCCTACCTCATTGGGTTTGGCGCCATTCTGGTTGTTGCATATGCGCGTTACATGCTTGATCCGATTCTGGGGGAGAACTATCCCAACAGCCTGTTCCTGCTGGCGGTGTTGCTGACGGCGCGCCTCGGTGGATGGAGACCAGGGTTAGTGGTGCTGGTGCTCAGTTATCTGGTTGCCGATTTCCTCTTTTCAGCACCGCGGTATCACATAATTATTGCGGGGCTCGATCATCAACTTGGCGCAATAATTTATTTCAGTGTTGGTATAGCGGGCATTTTTCTATCACAAAGTGAACGTGATGTTCGCCATCGCGTTGATGCAGCACAGCGCGAACTGCAACGCAAGTACGACGAAGTGCAGCGCGGTCAGTCGCGATATCTCGCTGTTGTTGCGGCGCTTGGTGAAATTGTCACAATCAATGATCTGAAGGGCGAAATCACCAGTAATCAGAATTGGTCCGAAGTCACAGGGCAGAGCTATGAAGTCGCGATCAACGAGGGATGGGCGAACATTATTCATCCGGAAGATGCGCGAAATGTGCAGGAGCGATGGGCCGAGGGAATAAAGACTTTCGAGCCGGTTGAAAATCGCTTTCGGATGAAACGCGCGGACGGGCAATGGCGACGCATGCATTCGCGCGCGATTCCGGTTCGTGACAGCGCCGGCACCGTGGTGGAGTGGGTTGGTGTCATCAAGGACGAAACGCAAAGTCGTCAGGTTGACGAACTGCTGCAGTCAGTACTGGATAACGCGCTCGATGTGATTGTCAGTGTTGGCGCGAACTGCAATATCGAATCGTTCAATCAGGCCGGCCAGCGTTTGTTTGGCTACGAACAGGCGGAGGTGATCGGAAGCAGCATCACGTTGCTGATTCCCGACACAAAGTCCGAAGGCAATCTCGGGAAGATGCCATGGTATCTGAGCGCGATGAGGGGAAGCGTGAACACGCTTGAGCGCCAGATGATTGGTCGGCGCAAAGATGGCACACGCATTCCGCTTGAAGTGGCGTTTTCGGCATTCGAACTGAACGGCGCACAACACTACACGGGCATTCTGCGCGACCTCACCGAAAAGAGCGCGCTGGAAGCGCAGTTGCGTCAGTCACAAAAGATGGAAGCGTTTGGACAGTTGGCGGGTGGTGTTGCACACGATTTCAATAATTTGCTTACGATCATTATTGGCTGCAGCGACATGCTGCTGCCAGGTTTGCAGCGCACTGATCCGGCGCACGAACTGGTAACAGATATTCGAACGGCCGGCGATCGTGCGGCGGCACTCACGCGACAGTTGCTGGCATTCAGTCGTCGTCAGTTGCTCGAACCCAAGATCATCAACCTCAACGAAACTGTTGCGGAAGTTGAAAAGATGCTGCGCCGATTAATTGGCGAAGAGGTATTGCTCGCAAGTAATCTGGATGCATCGCTGCAGCCGGTGCGCGTTGATCCGGGGCAGATTGAACAAGTGCTGGTCAATCTGGCCGTCAATGCGCGCGATGCGATGCCTTCTGGTGGTCAACTTACGATTGAAACACGCAACGTTGTCTGGACCGAAGAGTATTGTCGCGTGCATCTCGGCTACATGCCGGGGCGTTATGTGATGATATCGATGACTGACACCGGCTCTGGAATGACGCCCGATGTCAAACGCCGCATTTTCGAGCCCTTCTTCACCACCAAAGGTGCGGGAAAAGGGACGGGCCTCGGACTTGCTACAGTGTTTGGCATCGTGCGTCAGAGCGGTGGTCAGGTCAACGTCTACAGCGAACTGAATGTCGGCACATCTCTTCAGGTGTATTTGCCCGCCATCGAACAATCGAACGAAGCGGATGTTGTACGCGAGAACCTGGATGCGATGCGCATGGGTTCCGAAACAATTCTGCTGGTCGAAGACGAGGAAGCGGTGCGCAAGATTGCAAAGCTTGCGCTTGAATCACACGGTTACACCGTCATCGAAGCGAGTTCAGGGCAGGAAGCGCTGTCGGTTGCCGACAAGTTCGTGAAACCAATCGATCTCGTAATTTCGGATGTAGTAATGCCCGGCATGAGCGGCCGTCAATTTGCGGAGACGCTCCGAAAACATCGCTCGGATTTCCGTTTGCTGTTTATCAGCGGATACACCGATGATGCTGTGGTGCGTCACGGCATCGTCAAAGCCGACGAGGCGTTCTTGCAGAAGCCGTTTTCGCCCAACACGCTGGCGCGCAAAGTTCGAGAGGTGTTGGACCGGCCCCTCTGAGGATAGCTTTGGGAATGGCTCTTCCCACTATTCACGCCACGACCATTCTGGCGGTACGACGCGACGGCAAGCTGGCGGTTGGCGGCGACGGACAGGTTTCCGTTGGCGACACGGTCATGAAGGCAAAGGCGGTGAAAGTCCGCGCGCTCAAGGGCGGCAAAGTGCTGGCGGGATTTGCGGGTTCGGCGGCGGACGCCATCACGCTGTTCGAGAAGTTTGAGGAAAAGCTCGAACGTTATCCGGGCAATCTGCCCAAGGCCGCCGTGGAGCTGGCCAAGGACTGGCGAAGTGACCGCGTGTTGCGGCGTCTCGAAGCATTGCTGGTCGTCGCCGACGTGAACAACGGGTTCATGATCTCGGGCAATGGCGAAATCATCGAGCCGGACGACGACATTCTGGCAATCGGATCGGGCGGGGCATACGCTCAGGCCGCCGCGCGTGCACTGATGCGTGAAACGACACTGGGCCCTCGCGAAATCGTTGAAAAAGCGATGCGTATTGCCGGTGAAATCTGCATCTACACGAATACGAATATCACGGTGCTCGAGCCCGAAGCCTGAGCTCAACGGGTGTTCTGCTTTCCACGTAAGATAGGTTCCGCCCCACTCCATCCTCTGAACTCGTCTATGAAAGCCAGGTGGCTCGCGCCCGCGGTTGTGCTCGTTGCAGGTGGTCCCTTCACAACAAAGGCGAAGGGAAGCAAGTGAGCGATACCACCGCACAGTTTGACGCAGCCGTAAGTCTGGCCAAGCGACTCGACGCCGAGATTGGACGTGTCATCATTGGGCAACATCAGGTTCGCCGCGAAGTGTTGTTGTCGTTGTTTGCCGGCGGTCACTGTTTGTTGCGCGGCGTTCCGGGGCTCGCAAAAACACTGCTGATCAAAACACTGGCTGATGCAGTCAGTCTCAAGTTCAGCCGCATTCAGTTCACGCCCGACTTGATGCCATCAGACATCCTCGGCACCGAAGTGATCGAGGAAGATCAGGCAACTGGCAAACGTCACGTGCGTTTCATTCCCGGACCGATGTTTGCAAACATCATTCTGGCCGATGAAATCAACCGCACGCCGCCGCGCACGCAGGCCGCGTTGCTCGAAGCGATGCAGGAGTATCAGGTCACGGTCGGCGGTGTTCGCTATCCGCTCGAACGTCCGTTGTTTGTACTGGCTACGGAAAATCCAATCGAACAGGAGGGCACGCATCCGCTGCCTGAAGCGCAGCTCGATCGTTTCATGCTGAACGTCGTGATGGATTATCCGTCAGTCGCTGACGAACGTCGCGTGCTCGCAGAAACGACAACAACTGCGGTCGGCGCGGTGCAGCATGTAGCGACGGGTGCTGATCTTGAATCGGCGCGGTTGCTGGTGCGCGAACTTCCGGCTGCAGAAAACGTTGTTGACTACGCGCTCCGTCTGATTCGTGCGACGCGTCCGGCCGATCCAACGGCACCGGCGTCAATCAAGGAATGGGTGCGTTGGGGTGTTGGTCCGCGCGCCGGTCAATCGTTGTTGCTGGGTGCGAAAGCATCTGCGCTGCTTGATGGACGTGCCGTACCATCGCCCGATGACGTGTCGCGCGTTGCGCTGCCTGTGCTGCGTCACCGCATGCTCGTGAACTTCCAGGCCGAAGCCGAAGGTGTTACGCCCGATGTCATCATCGGCAAATTGCTCGAGGCCGTAAGACCGTAGTCAGATGCGCACTCGATTGAATTTTCTGATAGCGGGCTGATGTCATCGCTGTCGCCGGCGGTGGTTGCGGCCATCGACGATCTCGAACTCGCTGCACGACTTGTCGTGGAGGGTTTGCGTGTCGGTGGTCATCGCAGTCCGTTTCGCGGGCACGGTGCTGAGTTCACGCAGCATCGCGTGTATCGTCCGGGCGATGATCTCAAACATCTCGACTGGAAGCTGTTTGGTCGAAGCGATCGGTTGTTCACGCGCCAGTATCGCGAGACCACCAACGTGGCCGTGATGATTGTGCTCGACACGAGCGCATCGATGATGTTTCCTGAAAAAGGACTCTCGAAGTTTCGTTACGGGTCAATCATGGCCGCGGCGCTCGCGCATCTCGTGTCCGAGCAGGGCAACGCTGTTGGACTCATGACCATGAGCAACGGCAAAATGGCATACCTGCCGGCGCGTGGTGGCAAACCGCATTTGCGCTCGCTCATTGCGCGTATTGATCGCCTGCAACCGGGCGGCGCGTGGGACCCTGCGCACGTCATTGCACGCGGCGCGGAACTGTTGCAACGGCGCGGGTTGGTGCTTGTCATCTCGGATTTCTACGACAACGAAGACGAAACGCGTCGCGAACTTCGTCACGTGGTGCAACGCGGTCACGACGTCGCCATGTTGCAGCTCATTTCCGATGAAGAACGCGCACTGCCGTACAAGGGGCAGGTGGAATTTGAAGATCTCGAATCAGGGCAGAAGCGCCTGATTGATGCGGGATCCATCAGCGCGGCGTACAAACAGAGCGTTGAGGATTTTCTCGCGCGTTGTCGTGCGGGTGCCACGCGTGATGGTCTCGACTACGCACTTGTAACAACTGATACGCCGCCCGAACGCGCACTGCGTGATTTTCTGTTGCGTCGGAACATGGGTGCAGCCGCATCACACAGTGCCGCAGTGTTGGGCCGATGATCTGGCAGAACGCGTGGGCCTTTGCGGGCGTGTTGTTCCTCGCGTTGCCAATTCTCATCCACCTGTTGAGCCGCAAGCGCGCCGTACGGCAGAAATTTCCATCGCTTCGG
>JBDTTO010000051.1:0-10547 GCA_039930585.1 Gemmatimonadaceae bacterium | reverse complement strand
AAGCGTTATCGATTGGCGGTGTTATCGAGGAATGGACGGTTGGTCGCGGTTGTCGAGACAATCGTGATGTCGCCGCGCGCACCAATCGTGTACACACTGCCTTGAGCAAAACCAACGGCGGTTCGCACAATCACGTTGGTCGTTGATCCTGTAACGCGTGTGCTCAAATCGTATACACCGTTTGGCAAACCGACAAACGCGCCCGCGGATTTGTACGCGATTGCGCCACCGATGGCGGTTTCAACGCCGGTCACCTGATTTTTCGCGTACAATGTCATCGGCGTGGAATTGTAGATCGCGTTGACGAAACGGACCAACGCCTGCGTGTAATCAAACGTCGTGGGATAGTTGTCTTCAACAATGAAACCATCCGACGTTCTCGTAGTGGCGTCGTACAACCCGCTGGTAAAGAACGAGTACGTCTTTCCCGCGACGATCGCCTGGCTGACCTTCGCTACGGTTACGTTTTTGATGTTGGTGTCAGAGATCTGAGCTGAGAACTGGTAAGTTCCCGCCGCCACACCTGAGTACAAGCCGCCAGCGGCGACACCGCCATAGACCACGCCGGTTGACACGGGCGTTCCGGCGGACGACAAGATCGCCGTAACTTTTGTATCGTTGGCAAAGAAGTTCACCGAAGGTGCGTTAAGCGCGAAGTTGAAGAATCGAATCTTCGCGTCAGGCGTTACGCCGGTGATGTCCTGGACTCCGTTTTTTTCGCAAGACGCGAGGGCCATAATGCCCATCAGCACCGCGATCGATTTGAATTTCGTCATCGTTGATTACGGGGTGATGATCCACATGGGCTTCGTCTGATAATCGCCCAGCGTTCCGCCAATCGCGGTCAGCGCCGGGACGTTCCAGATGTACTCCGAGTTGTAGCGGGGACGCATGCGCTGTACAACTTTGCCGCTGTTGTCCGCGATCAGGTTGAGAGGCGGCGCGTAACCCGGATAAACCTGGCGTCCAGCAGCCGGATCGATGTCGGTGTAGTGATAACGACGCATGTCCAGCCACGTTTCGTTATGGCCCCAGCCGTACAACGCGATGTACTTCTGCGACATGATGTGCGTGAGCGTCAGACCGGCAGCCGTTGGAATGATCGCAGGTGAGCCGAGGAATGCTGACTTTTCCGCCGCCGAAATCTGCGTGGCCAACTGGTTGTTATCGAGGTTGCGCGAGTTCACCCAATCGATGTGTGAGGAAACACCGTTAGTGTACGCGGCCAACGCGGTCGCCTTGTCACCCTGGCGATACGCGGCTTCGGCCTTGATGAACTGCATCTCGGCGTACGTCATCACCGGAATCTTCGCTTTGTCGTCGAAGATGTAACGACCCTGCAAACGTGCTCCCGCTGTACCAACGTAGTTGTGGAAGTTGTTCGGTTGCAGCGTGCCCGTGAGCGCGCCGAATCCAACAACGTTGACGTCGAGGCCGCGAAACACACCGTCGGGCGCCGGCGACAACATGCGGCTTAAACGCGGATCAACCACACCACCGAACACTGTGCCATTCAACAGACCAACTGCAAAGGCTGTTGGACGGTAGTTGTTCATGTTGCCTCTGGTCGGACCCCAGAAATTGAGATCGCTGTTCAGAGGATCAGCACCCGTGTACGTGAGCAGCGGATCATCGGCGTTGCTGGCAAACGACTTGTTCACAGCATCGATAACGTCCTGCGGCTTGTACGTGCTCTTGTTGGTGAAGTGGTTGAGATTGAGCGCCAACATTCCATACGCGAGCTTGGTCCACTTCGCGCGATCGCCGTTGTACAGTTTGTCCGTGCGCGCGAGATAGGTCTGATCAACGGCGCCGTCGGTGCGCGCCAGATTCTTGATCGCTTCGCCCAGGAGACGTTGCACTTCCTGATATGCAAACTCCTGCGTGTCATAATCAAACGAGAACCGGCTTTGATCGATGGCTTGTTTGATGATGATTTCGCCGTGCATGTCCGTGAGCACCTGCCAGCCCCACGCTTTCAGCACATAACCGACGCCAAGCAAGTCATAACGCTGCTCGGCTTCCGCTTTCTTCATCATGTCAACAAGGTTCTGACCGAACGTCCAATACACATCGCGCCATTGCTGCGCGCCGTTATCGGATCCCGGGTCATAACCCATGCGATCGAAGTTGGCCGTTGGTGATCCGGCCACATACCAATTCTGTGTGTATCGGCCAACGTAACGTCCATCAAACTGTGGCGACGTGACCATCCAGTGAATCATGGGCGCCAGATACAAATTGGCCGAGACCGACTGCGGTGCGTTCGGGTTTGTATTGATGTCCAGGTAATCACTGCAGCCCGCGGCAAAAGTGAGCGCGGTTGCACCCAGAGCTATCCGGCCAAATCGTTTCATGCGATTGAAGTTCGACGGTTCGGGAGTCGACACGCGCGATACTGGAATTTTGTTGGATGTGGTCATGTTAGTAGTTCATCCGCAATCCAAAGGACACGCCACGCGGCATCGGGAAATTGCCGAAGTCGATACCGGAAGCGCCTGAACCACCAACGGCGGCCGTATTTCCGTTTACAATCGGATCAAGTCCGGTGTAGTTCGTGAACAGGAACAGGTCGGTGCCCGTGACGAAAACGCTTGCCTGATGTGAACGCGTAAGTCTCGCCGGCACCTTGTAGCGCAGCGTGATGTCACGCATGCGAATCCAGTTGATGTCTTTTTCGATGAACAGCTCTTCGCTCATGCTCACGTAGTAACCCGTGTTCGCCTTCGGAATAACAACGATGGTGTTTTTCGTTGGCGTTGCGGTGTTTTCCTTGCCGTCGCGCAAAATTCCGTCAACCACACGCGGCGTTTCGCGATCAAGCGTGCGCAGGGCAAGTCCGCGCGTTGTCAAATAGTGCTGCGTGGCGTTGAACACGTCGCCGCCACGACGGAAATCGATGAGGAAATTGAGCGACAGATCCTTGTAGCGGAACGAGTTGGTGAGACCCGTTGTGAAGTTCGGCTGGCGATCATAGCCACCGTCAGGGCCCGCAACGAAAGCCGCCGTGTTTCGAATTGGCAAACCGCTGGTCGGATCGATCAGAAGCGTGCCCGCCTTATTGCGCAGGTAGAAGTTGCCGGTAAGCGAACGCGTGGACTGTCCCGGCAGCGTTCCGTTACGAACGTTGCCAAACAGCCACGTATCCGAGACGTACGTTTCCGGCAACGCATTTGGCAGTTTCAACACGACGCCGCGTGAACGATCAAAGTTCGCGGTGACATTCCAGCTGAAATTGCGCGTAACCAGTGGTGACAGATTCAGCGTGATTTCTGTGCCCGTGTTGCGAGTTACGGCGCCATTCAGGTTGAACAGAACGAAGCCCGTGGCGTAGCTGCCCCGGATGTCGTTCACAATCTGATCTTTCGTCTGTTTGCGGTACTGTGTGAACTCGAGTCCAACGCGGTTGTCGAAGAACGCGAGGTCGGTGCCGAATTCATATGATTCGATGAACTCCGGCTTGAGGGCCAGATTTGGTCCCGTAAAGCCGTAACCGTAGCCGCCATTGGTCGTGGCTTTGGTTTCGAGCGACGGACGATACGCGTACGGATTCGCATCCCTGCCGACTTCCGCGTAACCGCCGCGCAATTTTCCGCTTGAAATAATGTTCTTGAGCCCCGGAATGTTATCGAGAATGATGGAGCTGTTGACCGAGGGGTAGAAGAAGGAATTCGCGCCGATTGGAATCGTCGAGGTCCAGTCATTGCGACCCTGAACAGTGAGATACGCCAGTTCGCGCCAGTTCGCTTCCACACTGCCAAACACACCAATCAGACGACGCTGCGACTGGGTCGTGCGACTCGAACGCTGCGCCGGATTTGTGTTGTTGATGGAAATAAAGTTTGGATCGAGGAAATCCTGACCCTTGAACGCATTTGATGTGCTCTTGGAATCAGAAACAGCGTTTCCGAACGTGGCCCGCACGCCAAAATTCTTGCCGATCGCCAATTCGTTAATGCTCAGCAGCGTCTGCACATTGAAGTTGCGCGCGATAACATCAGCCTGGTCCAGAATTCCATTCGCCGTAAATCCAAGCGCGCTTTCCGGGTGACGGAGCAGGAGATTTTCCGTCGTATACCCATCATAGCCAACGTTGGTTTTCAGAAATGCCCACGAAACCGGGTTGAGCGTGAAGCCCAGGTTCGTGATGAGGCGGCTGTTCTTCGCGTTGATCTTGTTCTTCGCGATGTTGAAGTAGGGATTATCCACTTCAGCGTTGGCCGCCAGGATTGTCTTACGGCGACGCGTTCCACCAGGCGTCAGAAAATCCTTTGCATTGTCAGTTCCTGGCCACAGCAGCAATCCAATGAGCGGACCGGCGTCGCCCTTATACGTCTGGTTGTTGGTGGAGTTGTTGTACTGAATCGTGAGATCCGACCTGAGCCAGCTCGTAACCTGCGCCGAGGGGCTGGCCGTCAGGTTGATTTTCGTGAGGTCGTTATTGCGAACCACGCCGTTCTGCTGGTCGAGCGAGAGGTTCAACCGGTAAGAAACCTTTTGGTCCGCTGAGGCACCACTGAACGCGAGGTTGTGATTCTGCGTCGCGCCGGTGCGGAAAAATCCGTCGACGTTATCGTAAAACGTCGTGGTGTCGGCGTACGGCAATCCGAAGTACGCGAACGAATTAAGGTTGTCGCCCGTGAGCGTGGACGGACCATAGACGCGCTGCACTTCCGGCGCTTGCCGAACGTTGTCCACGCGAAATTTGTTGCTGTACTCGAACCCACCGACACCCGGCTTGCCGCGCTTGGTAGTAATGACGATGGCACCGTTTGCCGCATCGATACCATAGAGCGCGGCGGCTTCTGCGCCTTTCAAGACCACCATCGTCTCGATGTCTTCCGGATTGATGTCCGCGCCGCGATTCGTGAAATCAACGCCGCGGTTGCTGAACGCTGTCGATGAACCCGGTGCATCAGACGCCAGCACACCCGTATTCAACGTTTTGTTGTCCAGCGGCAATCCGTCGATGATCATGAGCGGCTGGTTGCTGCTCGAAATCGAGCTGACGCCGCGAATCGTGATGGACGACGATGCACCCGGCACGCCGGAGCTGCTGGTCACTTCGACACCGGCCACGCGCCCCTGCAAGCCGTTGATGAAGTTTTCGCGACCTGTCTGCGCGATATCGGCGCCCACCACCATCTGCTGTGAGGTGCCGATGCTGCGCGCCTTGGTCTGTTCGCCGAGCGCCGTAACGACCATCGCGTCAAGATTGAGCGCGACCTTTTTCATCGCGACGTTGATGGAATTCTCGGCACCAATGGTGCGTTCGGTTTGCGAGTATCCCAACAGACGATACTGCAATACCTGTCCAACCTCTGCGCGCACCGAGTAGTTACCGTCGGCGTTGCTCTGCGTGCCCAGCAACGTGCCTTTGACCGTGATAGAAACGCTGCCGACTGGAGCGCCCTGCTCGGTGGTCACCTTGCCGGTGATGATTTTTTGTTGCGCGACGGCCTGCGTCGCGAAGAGAAGTGCCGAACCCATCGACACCATGACTGCACATTTTCTCATGGTGGACTGGATTGCACGCGGGCTGCTAGGCAGCCGCCTGAATGACAAACGCACGGGTGTACTCATTCACCGTTTCGGAAGGAGGGACTGGAACGGAACGCTCCGTCGGAGGCAGCAGGCGCGAGTTGCGCGGAAAAAAATCGAGTTGCCTGCCGCCTGACTGATCTGATCTCTGAAGTGCGCAGATTATGGCACCGGAACCGTGCCTGCGAAAGCCCTGATCCGAGTAGAAATACGGAGCGCAGAGAGAGAGTTCCAAAGTGCAACACGCCTTCGCATTCTTGCGTCACCCGAGAATTGGACTGGCCTTCCTCTGCACTGAGACTTTAAGCGTCTTCCAGTCCCTTGATGTCGATCTTTTTCATTTTGAGCATTGCCTGCATCACGCGAGCGGCTTTGCCCGGCTCCTTGCTCTGCATCAATCGCGGCAGCGCGGTCGGAATGATCTGCCATGACAATCCAAATTTGTCTTTGAGCCATCCACACGGTTCTTCCGATCCGTCAGCGGAAAGTTTGCTGTAGAGTTCGTCGACTTCAGCCTGCGACTCGCAACTGACAAACAACGAAATTGCCGGCGTGAACTTGAACATGGGTCCGCCGTTGAGTGCCATGAACTCCTGCCCCTCAAGCGTGAACGATGCGGTCATGACTGCGCCGGCAGGCCCAGGCCCGCCTTCTGCATACCGCGACATATTGCCGATTTTGGAGTTCCTGAAAACGGAGACGTACAGGTTGATGGCTTCTTCGGCATTGCCATCGAACCAGAGAAACGGCGTGATTTTTTGCATGGATTGCTCGCTTGGATATGGGCGGGGTGCACGAATATAACCGATTTGGTATATAATGTTTGTGTTATTTACAAGCCGCTGGCGGATCCGTCAAGATGTTTGGGGTGAGGTTCGGAAAACGGGGGTGCAATCACTCACTTGCGCGCAAAACCAGGGGGTCAGAGTCGTTGATCGGACAACGAGACACGTAGGACATCAGGGGGTCAGTAGGACATCAGGGGGTCAGAGTCGTTGATCGGCTGGATGTCGAGGGCGGCCGAGACGCGCCGGAGGGCTCGCGCGGATATTGTCAGGAGTATCTACCGGCCGCAGAGCGAACACTTCGTGCACCGGCGATCGTCCGCGATGGTCATCCGCCAAACATTCCGCACCGTACAATTGATGCCGACTGTCCTGCCCACTCACGTTCGTCGCGCAACTCAAGCAGATGCAGTGCGCCTGGCCGAGTTGCGGTATGAGTTTCGCGCGACGCTTGGCACGGCGCGCGAAGACCTCAGCGCGTTTGTGGCGCGCGGCTCCGCGTGGATGAGTGAACGCTTGATCGACGGCAGCGGCTGGTGGGCGTGGGTCGCCGAGAACGATTCGGGAATCATTGGCACGGTGTGGATCAATCGCATCGAAAAGATGCCAAACCCGGTTTCCGAAGCGGAGTCGCACGCGTATCTGACGAACTTGTATGTACAAGCTCACGTTCGAAGTTCGGGTGCTGGCACCGCACTGATGGAAGCAGCGCTCGCTTTCTGTGTGGAAAAGAAGTTTGACGCGATCATGCTGTGGCCAACGCCGCGCAGTCGCAGTTTGTATGAGCGACACGGATTTGCGGTGCGTGATGACATGCTCACGCGCCGAACGAAAGGTTCACAGTTTGCCGGTTACACCGCGGCCGCCACGACGTGAAATACGCCGCGCTCGCAGTGCTGTGTATCGCTTCAATGTCGGCGCTGGAAGATCCTGGAACGACGCGCAATGTGCGCGATGCGATGGCAAATACGAGTGCGATTCAAAGTGCAAGCACGACTGCACGAACCGTCAACCAACATTTCCCCGCTGCCCTCCACGTAAGCTCGTACTCGCGCGCAACGGATTCCGCCGAAACGCACGAACGCCTGCTGTTCAGTATCAGTGAATTTCACGCAGCGTGGCAGCAGGCGTGGCGCGACAGCGAGACCGCGCGCAACCGATCACAACGCGCACGCTCGGCAATGCGATTGCGCCTGCCGTTTCTGCACTGCCACAACGATGGCCGGGACTTTGGTGCACTAAACGGGATGGTGAGTGCGTCCACGTTGAACGCCGACAGCGTGGCCACGCGCAATTATCGTGTGCTTGAAATTACAAGCAAGGATTCTCGATACGCGGTGTGTCCGTCGTGGCTATTGACGACATCGGTTGATTTGGCGCTTGATGAATCGCTGGGGCGCGATGGTGCGCTGTTGGATTCGTTGCGCGCGCCGATACAGTTGCGGCGCGCGAAGCTGCTGACACAACTGGATAGCGGTGCCGAGGCGTGGCCTCGGGATGGTTGGATTGCCGGACAACGCGTACGCCTCTATCTCGATCAGGACGATGCGACGCGCGCCATCTTCGCGACAAAAACTTGCCGGGCCGCGGCTTGGTGGTGTGCGGCGCTGGCCGGTTATGTCGACGCGCGAAAAGGTGGGACTGTCCAGGCAGAGTTGATGTTTGAGCAGATGCGGAAAGACATGCCGACTGCCGTACGGTGCTCATGGGAAGATATCAGCAATCTTTTTGCGCCTACGGAGCGTAAAAACTATGAAGCGTTGAGTTGCGATGCGCGCATTGCATCGAATATTCGCCTGTGGTGGTTGGCGGATCCACTCTACCGCACGCGCGCGAACGAGCGACGGGTTGAACACGATATGCGTCGTGTGGAAATCGCGTTGCGTAAGGATGTGTTGCAGGACGAACGTTACACGTGGGTCGCGAAAGAAGGCGGTGACGTTCTCGCGCAAATGATCGAGCGCTACGGGTGGCCCGTATACACCGCGTGGGCTGGTTTCGATGAAGACACGAATCACACCGGCTATCTGGACGGATTTTCTTCACCGCCGATGGCGCCGTACACCACGTTTGAATACTCGCTTGATCGCGTGCACACGATTCCCCCGTGGCAGTTTGTCGCGGCGCCGTTTACAGTAACGGCTTCAAGCTGGAAGTTGCGCGAAGAGAATGCGAAAGGCGAACCGGTAACAACGTGGTGGCCCGATGAACACTTTCGGCCAGCACGACCGCTCGTGCAGCTGGCCGAAGGACAGACGGCAATGTTTCGACGACAGTCGCAGGCGATTGTGGCGGTGGCAGCGCAACTCAATCATGCGGAGGTTGCAGCTGAACCTTCCGCGAAGTTTGCTGCAATGTTGTTGACGTCCACTGCACCCGACAAAGTGGATTCGTTGGCGGAGGCAGTTGGTGCGCCGAATACAACGGTTGCGCTGCGAGGACTGGTTGATGCCAAAGCGCGCATCATGTCGTTCGAAATTCAGGGCATACAGAACAGCGCCGTGGACGCGCGAACGCGGTTTGCCGTGACACCGCCACCACCATTGGATTCGATGAAGTTGGGCGACGTGGCCATTTCGGATCCTGCGCTTCTTCGCGTTGATGCTGATGCAATGCTTCCTCCAGCCAGCGAAGAGCTGCTTGATCGCATGCTGGGAACGGTGCATCTCACGTCGAAGTTGCGTCGTGTTGGTGTGTATTGGGAAACGTACGGAGTGTCGGCCGGAGATACGGTCAAGGTTTCGGTGCGCGTTATTGAAGACGCGCAAATCAGTGCCGTACGGCGGTTGGGCATGAATCTCAACGTGGCGGACAATCCGAATCGCGCAATCATGCAGCAGTGGACCGAGCCCGATGCGCAACGCGGGACACGCACACTTGACGGACCGATTCCAGTGCAAGTGCGAACGATCGTGCTCAATTTATCGCAACTGCAACCGGGCCCGTATGTCCTGGAAGTTGGCATCGAGCGGAAGGATGGAACGACCGCTACCGGTCGTCGTCAGATTTTCATCGAACCGTGATGCGTCGCGCACGGAGTGAAGCGTTATCGCGCGGGCTGGTTGCACTTGTTGTGCTGTTGACCGTTCCGTCGGAACTGTTCGCGCAGGGTCAGGTGCGAAAGCCGTACAGCGACGCAATTGTCGTGGAAGAAACGGCCGTCATCGTATCCCTCAAACAACAGCAAGCGCGTTGGCGACCGTCGCTTGATGGGAAGCCGGGATTCTATAGTTGGCGCCTGGATATGAATGCCCAGCCAACACTCGGAATTGTGTTAGCAGCCGACACAATGATGCGCGTGGATAATCTGGCACAAATCGTGAAAGGCAGCTCGCTTCGTTTGTGCGCCGAAGGCAAGGAAGTTGCTACATCATCATGCAAGACAATTTTGCGGGATACAGTTGGTGTGCATGACGATTTCGTGCAGATCATCCTGCGCGATACGTCAATTGTGTCATACTTTCGTGAGGTGCGCCCGGGCAGCGTGCGAAGCACCACATTTGATCCACATGGACGGTTTCATCTCGAGCGATTGCGCGTGTTGTACCGCGATTTCCCCAAGCGTAACCGAACGCGCGCCTTGACGGATACGCTATTTGTGCGATGATAAACTCATGACGAAAGATCCAACTCGTGCACGCGTCGTTTTGTTTGTTGCGGCGTTACTCGGCACAACTGTGCCGTTTCATCACGCTAAAGCGCAAGCGGCGGCGACTCCGGCAATTGCAGTGCCGGTTCATGACAGCTTTACTGTCGTCTCGAATTCCGTTGGCGAACCTCGCCTCATCAACGTGCACACGCCAAAAGGATACGCAGCGTCACCGGGAACGAAATTTCCTGTGTTGTACATGCCTGATGGTGGAATTGATGAAGACTTTCCACACGTGGTAAAAACAGTAGATTCGCTAATCGCCGCGGGTGCAATTCGACCGGTGATTGTGGTTGGTATTCCCAACACCGAGCGTCGTCGTGATTTGACGGGACCGACACGTATCGCGTCGGACAGCGCCATTGCCAAACACGTTGGCGGTTCAAAAGCCTTTCGCCAGTTTGTGCGAGACGAGTTGTTTCCAATCATCGATAAACGGTATCGCACCACGGCCGAGCGATCGATTGTTGGTGAGTCGTTGGCGGGCCTGTTTATTGTCGAAACGTTCCTGACGCAGCCTGACATGTTCACGCACTACATCGCACTTGACGCCAGCACCTGGTGGAATGTCG
>JBDTTO010000050.1:0-10553 GCA_039930585.1 Gemmatimonadaceae bacterium | reverse complement strand
TGGTCGTACGGGGCGTGCCGCCGCGACTGGTGATGCGTACACGTTCATGTCGCCCGACGAAATCGCGATGGTGCGCACAATTGAGCGCACGATTGGTCAGGAGATTCCGCGCGTGTCGATTGCCGGTTTTGACTTCGGTACTTCGGCGGCGGTTAGTCCGTAATTTTTCAAAGCAGTTCCGCAGTTCTTCGCGCGAAGGTCGCGAAGGACTGCGCCAGACTGCGACCAGCACAGCACGCGCGTCAGGTGAGTTTTTTTCGCGCGGAGACGCGGAGACTTGGAGACGCGGAGACGCAAAGGACCACACTTGCCATGGCAGAACTCAGTGCGGATCTATTGATGAATCGATCTTTTTTCAATTTCAATCACGTTTTTTGATTCCTCCGCGTCTCCAGGCAGTTCTCCGCGTCTCCGCGTGAAATTGCTGTTGCGCTTTGCGGTTTGCTGTTGTTGCCACCGTTCATCGCACGCGCCCCAAACGCGAAACGTTCACCGTCTCCGCAGCGGAACGTTTAACTACGATGATTTTGAGATTTGACGCTCCGTACCCCAGGCCCGACGGCGAATAGGCCATGCTGTCGCGCGAAGTTGTGAGCGTCACTCCATGCAGTTGCCCGATTGGCCGCACTGAAATCGTATCAACGCCCGCATGTGCACTCAGCTCAGCCGCCGCGGGAACGATTTGCACCGCGGTTCGGACTCCACCCGCCACTGCGTACTCACGCGCCGTCGCAAAAACGTCACGAACCTCGCGCGCGGCGCTACGCACCGCGAGCGCATCCAGCGCCTGGCTGACCGAGCGAATCGCGATGGCGGTTACGATGCCCAGCACGGCAATGATCACAATTTGTTCGACGAGCGTGTGACCGCTTCGCCGTCTGAAGGAATCGAAACGGGCGCGGTAAAGACGGTCGTGTGCGAACTGTGGCATAGTTTGATTCGGTGATGCATCGTGTGTTCGTGCCAGGAGTGGGCTGGTATATCATCCATTCGGCGAGTTCGAGCATCATCGTTTCCTTGCCCGGAGATGCGATCTCTTTCACACCGCTCACTTTCACCCCGACGGCTGGACCACACGAAATGATGACAGAACGGGACGCAGCGCCTAGTGTTCAGGAGGCCCGATCGCCACAGCATTCGTTACGAACAGCTTCCTGGCGTCGTCGCCGAGTTGCGGCGCTTGTCGTGTTGGCGACTTCAGTAACGTTGGCGGCGTGTAACGGCGCGTTACCTTCACCGTCGCGCGATGTGTCGCAGGGACAGATGATGATGGATCTTTCAGAAGCGCTGAATCAGATTCGGGACCAGAGCGCAAGTCTGCAGGATCAGGTGGATTCACTGCGCGAAGTTGTCTATCACCAGGACACGATCATCCGTCAACTCGCGCAGGGCGCGGGTATAACGGTGCCACCTCCACGATAGACTCGCGTCGCGATTTTAGCAGTACGAAGATTTGCAGTTTCGAGGTTTGCCTTTGCGGCATTTATCGGACACAGTCAACTGGCTTTCATGCGTATAGCAATTTCCACTGGCGGCGGCGACGCCCCGGGACTCAACGCGGTGATTCGCGCTGCAGTGCTGTCTGCCCGCACGCGCGGCTGGGACGTACTCGGCATCAAACGCGGTTATGCCGGTTTGTTGGGTGAGGATGAAATCATTCCGCTCACCGCCGATACCGTGCGCGGCATTGGTGGATTGGGCGGCACCATTCTGCGCACGACCAATCGCGGCAGCCCGTTTGCGTATCCGGTGCAACAGCTCGACGGATCGTGGACCGAAATCGATCGCAGCGATGAACTCGTTGAGAACGCACGTAACCTCGGCATCGAAGCAATTATTTCAATCGGTGGTGACGGCTCGTTGCGTATTGCGCAGCAACTCGCGCAAAAAGGCATGCGGATTGTGAGCGTGCCGAAAACCATCGACAACGACATTGCCGGTACCGTTACAACGTTTGGTTTTGACACGGCGGTCAACACCGCGATGGAAGCGATTGATCGCTTGCACACCACTGCCGAATCGCATGATCGTGTGATGGTGCTTGAGGTAATGGGGCGCGATGCCGGATTTATTGCGTTGCATGCCGGCGTCGCCGGTACGGCAGATGTCATTTTGATTCCGGAAATTCCGTGGCACATCGACAAAGTGTGCGAGAAGATTCACGCACGCACCGCGGCCGGAAAAAAATTCAGCATCGTTGTGGTTGCCGAAGGTGCGAAGCCCAAAGGCGGAGATGTGTCGATTATTGGCGCGTCGCTGCCTGGCCAGGACCGTCGCCTTGGCGGGGTGGCCGAACGACTCGCGCACGACATTCAGCGGCACACGGGCAAAGAAACGCGTTCACTTGTGTTGGGACATTTGCAGCGAGGCGGGTCTCCCACCGGCTATGACCGCCTGCTGGCCACTCGGTTTGGTGGAGCGGCAATCCAGGCCGTCGCGGACAAACGCTGGGGCCACATGGTGGCGTTACAGTCGCCGCACCTGGTGTGCCTGCCCATCGAGGAAGTGCTCCGCGAGGAGAAACGCGTTGATCCGGACCACGATATCGTGCGCACGGCGCGCGGCGTGGGCATTTCATTCGGAGACTGAGGCGGCTGCGCCGAGCCATGAGCGTCGCACTGAGGGGACGGCGGCGTCATCCAGAGGTGACGAACCTGCGTTTTCACGGCGCCAACAACCTCCCATTTACCGCTCGAACTGTTCGCAGACGCTGATACTGCCGATACTTACGCAGGTCGCTGCAACATTTGCCCGAAGCCGGGTTTGTTGGCACAGACCCTGCTGTTGAAGAGGCAGGCGTTGACAGGTGGCCCGCATCGGGGCCGAGATGGACGCCGTGCAGAGGAGTGGATCAGATGGAACGAAACGAAAGCACTAACACAGCAACTACGAAAACGTCGCGTCCGCAAATTCTGGGACTGGCCGGCGTTTTCTGTGTCTTGGCCGTATCGGTGGCAGCCGCAAACGTCGGAGCGCAGCCGCCGCGAGCCAATCTGACTTCCGAAGCAAAACGGACAGCGGACAGCGTGCCGGCCGATTACAAGCCGCCCGCCGGGATGTGTCGCGTGTGGCTGGATGGAGTTCCGGCTGCGCAGCAGCCCGCCCCAACCGATTGCCCATCGGCAACCCAGAAAAAGCCGGCCAATGCCCGCGTGATTTTCGGAGAGGATCCGAAGTCCAGGGGATCGGCCAAGCGTCCGGTACCTGTAAAGGGCCTGGCACCAGCGCCAATCAAGCGCAGTCCCGTCAACGCCGCCGTACCACCGGTTGGATTTATCGACCAGCGATTCAAGGCGCAGGGCGAAGACAAGCGCGTGACTGACGAGCAATTGTTTGGCGACAGGCCGGCATACTTGCCGGCTTCGTCGTATCCGGTTGCGCCGTATCCACAGGGCCAGCAGGGTTATCCGGCCAACGGTTCGGCAAACAATGGCAGCGGAATTCTTGGTGATCCACGCTATTTCAACAACACGCGAGGTGTAAAGCCGCCGGGAACCGGATCAAGTGTATGTCTGGATCGCGATCAGGACGGCTGGTGTGATGATTTGCGTTTTGGACCGCCGGTTTGTCTCGATCAGGACAAGGACGGCCGTTGCGATGATCTGCCGGAGTTTGCGTCGCAGGCGTATCCGCAAACGTTGCCTCGCATGCGTTCGGCGCTGGACGTCGTTGAAGGTCGTCCGTCCGTGGAAGTTGCGCGTTGGCTCGGCACCAATGAATTCACCGTTCGCATTCCGGATCAGGGTTCGGGCGCTGCTCCGTGGCGTGCGATTTTTCTGGATTCGCGGAACGAGTTGCTGCAGGTGTGGACCGACCGCAATCGCGATGGACTAGCCGAACGCGTGGAGATTTTTCGGAACGGACAGCGCGTGAAGTTGATTCAGCGATAATGAGAGTAGCACGCATGTGAGTCAGGCTCTCGCACTAGCGCTCTCGCAGTGACGCTCTCGCAGTGGCGCTCTCGCATGCGTGTCGTAATTGAAGCCGCTTGACAGGTGAGTTGACGTGGCCCTAATGTCAGCAACCTATGCGTACCGTGGTCATTTACCGCCTCTTGCCGCCACGTAAAACAAAGCGCTAAAACGCGAACGCCCGGCGGCTGGTCTGCACGGGCTTTTTCGTTTTCGGGTCCTTCACTATTCGACGCCGGAAGCATTCTGATGAAGCAGTTTCCCCAAAATTTGTTGGCACAATTTTCGAACTTTCACGCGCACTCCGTGATGCAGCCGCGTCGTCTGATTGTGCTCGTTGCTGTCTGTGTTGCGCCGATAATCGCAGCGTGCGCCGGTGATGTGAAAGCACCGCCAATTACCGATGCGGATTATCAGGCCGCGTTTGCGAAGCACCGAGGCGTGCGCGAAGCGTTTGTGGCAACGCCAGGCAAAGCAATTTCGTACACGGGCCTTCGCTGGATTCCACAGGGAACCAGCACGATTGGTGGCGACTCAACAAACAACGTGATTCTCGCGGGACGCGATGTGCCGGCGAAAGTTGGCACACTGACACGCAACGGTGACGAAATAAAATTCGAACCAACGCCCGGTGCTGCGGTCACGATGGATAGTGCGCCGGCCGTTGCGAAGACACTCGTGGTGGAAGGTGGCAAGGACCCTGCTACGCGCGTATACGCGGGCACTTCGGGTTTCCGCATCATCAAACGTGTTGACTCAATTGGTGTGCGTTCGTGGGATGCCGATCGTGCGGCGAACAACGGACTGGCACCGCTCGAATTTTTTCCGCTCGATCAAAAGTGGCGGTTTGGCGGAAAGTTTATTCGTGCCGCAAAGCCCGATACACAAGCAGTGCCAACGGTGTCCGGTGTCGCCGAGGAGTACATCAACCTCGGTCTTGTTGCGGTGACGATCGAAGGCAAGAAATACGAGTTGACGGCGTACGCGGGCAGCAATCCGACGGATCTGTTCTTCACATTCAACGATGCAACCAGTGGAGAAGAGACGTACGGTTTTCGATTCGTGCACGCGCCAATCGACACGGTAAACAACACCGTCGTGCTGGATTTCAATTTCGCATACAATCCGGAATGTGCGTTCTCGGCGTTTACCACGTGCCCGTTGCCGACACCAAACAATCGATTGTCAGCGCGTATCACGGCTGGTGAATTGATTCCCAAACACACCGACGGAAAGAAGTGAGAAATCTGTTTCGAGTTGCTGCGATTGCAATTGCTGTAGGCGGAGCTGCCTGCGCAAAGCCGGACTCCGGCGCGGTCGCTATGCGCAAAGCGCCACTCGGTGTTGGTGATACGGCGCCGCGGTTTGCGGTGAAGTCGCTGACAGGTGATTCGCTGATAGTTGGTGATCCAAACAGTGGCGTGACGTTGCTTAACGTGTGGGCAACATGGTGTACGTCGTGCAAGGAGGAGTTTTCCGAGCTGGAGCGTTTTCGGAAAACGTATTCTGCGAGTGGCCTGAAAGTCGTGGCCATCAGTGTGGATCAGGGAAGCGACGTCAAGGTGCGCAAGTTTGTGGAAGCGCAGGGTAGTCAGTTTCCCGTTGCGCATGATGCCGAGTCGCGGATCACGTCGCTGTACGGCGTTGGTGGTTTACCCACGACGTTCTTGCTTGACGCGCACGGCAAAGTGTTGTGGACGGCAATCGGCGATTTTCGGTTGGACAGCGCGGGAATGGCAGCGGCCGTGGATAGGGCGGTGGCGAAGTAGTTAGCTTTCGGCATGAGAACAACGCGCGATCGCTACCTGCCGCCCGACCACGACGCATACGTCGCGGCACAACCGTCCACGGGACGCATTATTGTCATCGCGCCCACACGGGCGGCGTGCGAAACGATTGAGTTAGCAGTTGGCCTGCACATCGACACATTTCTGCAACGCACCAAAGGCGAAGAGCTGATTTCGCTCGCGTCCGGCGGAAAAGGATTCGGTATTGTTGCCGGCACCGGCACCGGAAAAACCCTCGCGATCCGCCCGATTGCCGAAACCATACTCGGCACAACAGATCTGCGTGTTGGCGTCGTCAATCGCGAACGTGAAGCCACGCCCGATACGCCGACGTGGAATGTCATCATTGTCACCACCGGCATTGCACGACGCTGGTTTCAGGACGGCGACATTCAGCCGCAGGACACGCTGATTGTTGACGAAATTCACCAGACGAGCGCCGAACTCGAATTGTGCCTCGCGCTGGGCAAACGCGTCGGCTGCCGATACATCTGGTTGTCGGCCACGGTTGATCCCGCGTTTTATTCGCGCTATCTGAACAGCGCCGCGGTGTTGGAAGTGTCGGCGTTTGATCCGGCAAAAGCCGCGAAGGTCGAAGTCGAACGCAAACAGCCAATCAATTTTCTCGACGACAAGTTTCTTTCCAAACTTGCTGCATCAAAACGCGGTGTCGCGCTGTTCATGCCAACGCGCGCGTCAGTTGAAGAGGCGGCGGAGTGGGTGCGCACACGATATCCGCGCATCGCGGCCGCACACTATCACGGTGGCGAACCGATTCGTGTCATTCGTCCGTTTCTCGAAGGCACAATTCCGAAACCGTACTTTCTTGCAATGACGGCAGCCGGGCAGAGCGCGCTTAATGTGCCAGGATTGGATACCGTCATCATCGATGACACGCGCTTTACGAACGTGATTGACAAGGGACGCAACGTGCTGACTCGCGTGCACCTTGGATCAAACGAAATTCTGCAGATGGCGGGCCGAGTGCACGGACGCGTTGAAGGCGGACGCGTGTACATCCTGAGTGATCGCGACATCAAGTTTGAAACGTTGCGTCCAACCGAGCCGGACTTTCAACTTGCGGGCGATTCGGAACGCGTGGCACTCACGTGCGCTGACCTCGGTGTGCGCGCGGACGAACTCGATTTGCCGGTGCCGTTGGATCGCGCGGCATATCGTGGCGCGCTTGCGAAACTCGAAAAGCGCGGACTTGTCGAGAACGGCCGCCTGACGCGGTATGGTCGCGCGGTAGAGGCGTTGCCCGTTGATCGCGCGTGGGGCGAACTCATTGTGAACGGCGAAGACGCGTTGCTGCCGGCGTTATCTGTGATGAGCGGCATTGATTCGCTGCATCGCATGACGCGCGATGGTCGTGATCTCGAAGGTATTGTCGTGCGCGGCAGCGATCATCTTACTGCGTATAATTTGTACGCCGAAGCATTTACGACGGCGGGTTTCGTCGGTGATGTGTACGGGTTGCAGCGTCACTTGTTTGATCCGGAACGTGTTGGTGAATGGGCCGAACGTCGCGGTGTGTTGGTGAAATCGCTTGAAGATGCGGCTCTGGCGATGGCGAGCGTGTATCGCAGCGTCGGTGTGGCAATTCCAACCAGTCTGCCTCTCGCGAAAGAACACACGTTGCGCCAGTTCGCCGATTTGCTGGCGCGTTACATGCCGTTTGATCTCGTCATTGAAGAACAAACGGCCGACGGACACGAAGCGCGCGTATCGAAAACAAGCGTTGCTGGAAGTTGGGGCGCAGTGGCCGGAAATCTGCGGTACTTCGCCGATCGTCATGGAGTGCCGCGCGCGGCGATCGAAGGCACGCAACTCTCGATGGAGTTGGTCAAGCGATACGCCCAACGCGGGGAAGCCGAACTGATTATCGAGCCTGATCGCAAACATTCGCCGGTCATGCTGCAGCGGCGCGTCACGTATTTCGGTTTCGAGTTATCGCGCGAAGTCGAACCGTTGATGGTGTTTCCGCCGGAACTCGCAACACAAGCGCGTCATGGATTGGCGGAGAGTCTCGCGCGAGGCGAGCTGCGTCATCCGGCGATGAAACGCAATCTTCCGATGGTGGAGGATATTCGCGAGACGTATCGCCGGCTGGGTGGAAAAACGCCGCGTCTCGGGCAGGCCGAGCTCACCAAGTGGTATGAAGCGGAAATGGGTGAGCTGGACGATTGGGAATCCATTCGCGCATTGCCGCTTCGCCTTGATCGCCGCGATTTCTTTTCGCACGAGCAATGGGCCGAAGCGCAGGCGTTACCCGGCGCCGCTGAAATTCGCGATCGTGCGGTCATGCTCGACTACGACGTCGAGGAACCAGACTCAACGCCATTTGGTATTGTCCGCATTCAGTTGCCGGAGAAACTCGCGCGCACAATTACGATCGAGGAAATTCCGAAACTCGATCGACCGATTCGATACATCGTACCACGCGGACAGCGCGGTTCGGTGCGCGCTAATTCGTTGTCGGAGTTGCAGGACAAGCTGGCGATGCCGTACACCGACGATGAAATCAGGGAGACGCGTCGCAGCACTTCGCGCGAAGAAACAGAGTCGCGCAATCGAGAGCTGAGTTCACGCAAGGCGCGCGAATTTCGGGGCGGCGGCGGTCACAGCAAGGGGCCAGCACGTGGTGGCGGAAAAGGCGGCGGTCACGGCGGGCGCAGTGGCGGTGGCGGCGGTCGCAAGCGGCGGTAAATGCAATCGGTGGTGGTGTGCGAACGCCATCCGCACACCACTCACTTAATCCGCGTCGTAGTCCTCTTCCCGCTCCACTTCAAAACCGCGCGACAGGTAGTTCGGCAATGCCTGCGGCGCGTCCAGCGTGCATGTGTGCAACCACACGCGCCTGGCGCCCAATCCCCACGCTTCTTCGACCGCGCGCTCGAGCAGCCACGCACCAAGGCCGTAGCCCTGCGCGCTCCGCGTAAGTCCGAAATACACAATCTCGACACTGCCATCTTTGTGCAGCTCGAGTTCGACAAACCCAACGCCGGATTCGATATCGTCGGAGAGTCCGTTGAGTGCGGCATCCGCGCGAAAAACATGCACGTTTTTGTCGGCGAGACGCGTTGCCAGTTTTTCATCTGACCACGCGTTTCGTTCGTGCCAATGCCACTCCGCACCAACGTTCGCATACAACACGCGCCATTCTTCCACCGTTGGCGCTGGCATCAATAACCACAACGCCTGCCGACGGGCGCGGCGTCCAGGCTTGAACTGCGCGCGCGTAGTGAGTTGCAGATACGTGCGGCGAACGCGCTTTTTTGGGCTTACCAACTTTTGTACTGCTGCTGGTTCGGCCGCTTGCGGTGCAGGCGCGCTCGAATCGTCAACCGCGACCGCCCCGTCACCATGCGCATGTTCGGCGACAATTTCGCTTGCCGCTTTGTTGAGCTGACTCAGCGCGCGTTCGACCGTTGTACTCCAGCCCTGCAAGCGCTGTCTGAGCGCGGATAGCGCATCCTCGGCGATACGCTTGTCCTGATCCGAGTTTTCACGCGAGATCTGCAGCTCAAGCACACGATCGCGCAGCGTCAGCACTTCAGCGCTGAGTTCGTCGCGATTGCGTTCGGCGCCTTCCAGCAATTCGTGCACGTATGCACGCGTTTGCGTCATGAGCGTTGTCATTGAACGCCAGGCGTCACGTTCGACAATGAGCTGACGGCGCGACTCGTTGTCTTCCTGCAGACGGTCGCGCAATCGCGTAAGGCGCGCCATGAGCGAACCATTGCCGTTGACCGAAGTGCCAGGCCCCAGCAGCGCGATTGCCGCCGAAACATCACGCTCGAGCTCGGCAGCCCTTTTCGCATTCTCGTCGCGTGCGGCGCGTGTTTCGTCCAGCGTGGCGAGCGTTTCCTGCAAGGCGCGCAGTTCGACCGCAATGCGGCGCACGCCGCGAGCGTCACCTTCTGAAACCAACCAGCGAAGTGACGCGACAAAACCGCGCTCCAAAGTCAGGGCGTCACCGTTTTGATGATCGGCGCCTTTTTCGGGCGTGAAGCGCGTGCTCGTCACCGGTCGGGCGGGAGCGGATTAAGTCGCGATTTCGCGCGATGGCGCGCGGCCTTTGCGCGGTTTCCGCAGGTCCCCATGTCGCACCAACGCCGCAACCCGTTGCGCGTTGCATCAAGAAACACGCGCTGGCAGGTCGGATCAGCGCAGCGCCGCACACGCGAAAGTTCGTCGCTCACGAGCGAATCTGCGGCGGACTCAACAATGGGAATCATCAATCCAGCAAAGGCGTCGCCAGTTGGTACGAACGCGCGAACCAACGCACCATCGGAATGCCGATCCAAACGGCGCGTGCCAGCACTTCGGCCTAACACGCGATTGATTTCCACGACGGCGTCGTCCTGTATGCGTTGCGAGGTGGCGCCACGTTCCGCGAGGGCGCGCAGAGCGGCGCGAACGCGACGAGCGTCCACGAGGGATGCGGCCGCAGCCGCAGGTTGGAGCGTGGCTCGACGGGCTATGCCGGCTGCGCGCTCTTCGTCGATGGCACCGCGGGAGGAGAGCCACATCAACAGCGCCTCGAAACTACGCACCAAGTCCCCACGGGGAGACTGCGTACTGAGATCGGTGTTGACGAAGTCGAGCCACAGCCGCGATCGAGGCGCAGCGGAGCGCGCCGGTTCGTCGCGCCCTTCGGCCCGCCGGTCGAATGCTGGGGTGGCGGGATTCACTGGAGGCTACGTTACTTGTACACGTGTCCCCGAGCAAGCGATCTGAACCGAAAATTCTTCGCTGCCGAACACAGTCGGTCACTCTACTTCTCGCTCGCAGCAGGCCATGCCGCAGTCGCTACTACCCTGGATACGCAAAGTTGTCGTGGGGTCAACGA
>JBDTTO010000049.1:0-10638 GCA_039930585.1 Gemmatimonadaceae bacterium | reverse complement strand
TGAGCATTAACACGCTCAACTTCACGTTGCGCGATGCGATGTGCGGCTTTCGCGTGTACCCGGTGAAGTCATTTCTCGCACTGGAAAAAGCAGCACCATTGGGTCGTCGCATGGACTTCGATATTGAAGTACTCGTACGCCTCGACTGGGATGGCGTACCAATCCTGATGAAAAAAACGGCGGTGCGTTATCCGTTGGATGGCGTCTCGCACTTTCGTTTGTGGCGGGACAATGCACGCATCACAAGCCTGCACATTCGCATGTGTTTTGGAATGATGCGCCGTTCTCCCCGAATATTGCTTCGTCGCTGGAAGCGCGCGTGAACCGGCGGCACTGGGCAAACATCGGCGAGGTCACCAGCGTAACCGGCATCAAGGCGCTGTTCCTGGTGCATCGCATTTTCGGTCGCTGGCCATTCCGATTGTTTGTGTATCCGGCCGTGCTGTTTTACATCCTGCGGCATCCACTCGCACGTATCTCGTCCCGCAAGTACCTGCGACGCGTGTACGCATCGGCCAATCAGAGTCGCACGGTCACGCTCTGGGATTCTGTGCGGCACTTTGCGTCGTTCGCCGAAAATATTCTCGACAAGCTGAGAATCTGGGCCGGCGAAATGAAGCAGTCGGACGTCGTTTTTCATGACTACGATGTCATCAACGATCGCGTACTGGCCGGACAGGGCGGCCTGATCATCGTCACGCACCTCGGCAACGTCGAAGTCACGCGTGCGTTGCCCACACGCAAAAACGGCGTACGCCTGAATGTCCTGGTTCACACGAAACATGCGCAGACGTTCAACAAACTCCTGGCCGATCTCGATCCCGCCAGCACGCTCAACATTCTGCAGGTCACGGACATTTCGCCCGACACGGTTATTCGGCTGAAAGAGAGGGTCGATCGCGGCGAGTACATCGTGATCGCGGGCGACCGCGTGCCGATTTCTGACAACCCCCGGGTCGCGCCTGCTCCTTTCCTCGGCGAAACCGCCGGGTTTCCAGTGGGTCCGTATGTGCTCGCCAGCTTGCTGGAGTGCCCGACATATCTTTTGTTCTGCCTCCCTGAACAGGGAACGTACCATGTGTATTTTGAACGCTTCCACGAACGCATCGTGCTGCGGCGGGCCAATCGTGAAGCCGCGCTAAGCACCCTCGCCACCGAATTCGCTGCCCGACTCGCGCATTACTGCCGCCAGGCGCCCCTGCAGTGGTTCAACTTTTACGACTTCTGGGACATGTCTCACTCCGCCGCCGCCACTGCTCCTGATGCCAACAATTGATGCAACCGAACGCCGTCGCGTGTCGTTTGGCGACGGTCGATGCACCGTGCAGGATGTTGTCGACCTCGCGTATCAACGAGCCGAAGCGCACTTGTCCAGCAACCCGCAGACCCGCAGTCGTTTTCAGCGCGGCGCCGATTTTGTCGATCGACTGTTGGCCGAAGACGGCGTCATCTACGGAGTGACAACCGGTTACGGCGATTCGTGCACAGTGGTCGTGCCGGCCGAACTCATTGAAGAACTTCCCGAACGGTTGTTTACGTACCACGGCTGCGGACTGGGTGAATTTCTGACGCCCGAACAAACGCGCGCCGTGTTGGCCACGCGTCTCGCGTCGCTCAGTCAGGGATTTTCCGGCGTAAGTCTGCTGTTGCTCGAGCGTCTCACAGATCTGTTGCAGCATGACATTCTGCCAAAGATCCCGTCCGAAGGATCAGTCGGTGCAAGCGGTGATCTCACGCCGCTGTCGTACGTCGCAGCGGTGTTGTGCGGCCAGCGTGATGTGCTGTATCGCGGAAAAGAAATGTTGGCCAGCGAAGCATTTGCTGCAGCGGGACTCACGCCGCTCAAGTTGCGTCCGAAAGAAGGGCTCGCGTTGATGAACGGCACATCAGTGATGACGGCGTTGGCCTGCCTCGCGCTGCACAAAGCGCAGTACCTGGGCGCACTGTCAACGCGTATCACCGCAATGGCGTCGCTCTCACTGGACGGAAATCCGAAGCACTTTGACGAAGCACTATTTGCTGTCAAGCCACACGCTGGACAGCAACTTGTTGCGCGTCGTTTGCGCGAAGATCTCGCGGCTACTCCGCCCGAACGCAACGAACACCGCTTGCAGGACCGTTATTCGATTCGCTGCGCACCACACGTGATCGGCGTGCTCGAAGATGCACTGCCGTTTTTGTGGACGACCATCGAAAACGAATTGAACAGCGCGAACGATAATCCGTTGGTTGATCCGGATACCGAGCGTGTGTTGCACGGCGGACATTTTTACGGTGGACACGTCGCGTTTGCGATGGATTCGCTCAAGAACATCATCGCAAATATTGCGGATCTGCTTGATCGTCAGTTCGCGCTGCTGGTTGATACGCGCTACAGCAACGGACTTCCGGCGAATTTATCGGGAGCAAAGGGGATTCGCACCGCGATCAATCACGGATTGAAAGCGGTGCAGATTGCGTCATCTGCCTGGACGGCCGAAGCGCTCAAGAACACGATGCCTGCGTCCGTGTTTTCGCGTTCGACCGAATGCCACAATCAGGACAAAGTCAGCATGGGGACCATTTCCGCGCGCGATTGTCTGCGCGTCATCGAACTCACCGATCAGGTGGCAGCGTCATTGCTGATTGCCGTGCGTCAGGGAATCACGTTGCGCGGCGCGGTTACAACGTTGCATCTCACCGAGGCAGTGCAGTCGTTCTTTGCGGCGCTTGAATCAAGCATGCCGTTTATCGAGGAAGATCGCGCGCTTGATGGATTGTTGCGCAAAACTGTTTCGCAGATCCAGTCGCAGCAGTGGGCGCTGTATGCGTGATGTAAGCGAGTCGAAGAAACGCACGTGGACAGCCGAGTCGGAGCTGACGGTGCAGTTCTACGATCTCGATCCGATGGAAGTGGTGTGGCACGGCAACTACGCGAAGTACTTCGAAGTGGGCCGTTGCGCGTTGCTCGATCAAATTGATTACAGCTACGCGCAGATGAAAGCGTCGGGCTACGCGTGGCCCGTTATCGATCTGCACGTGCGTTATCTGCAGCCGATGACGTTCGGCCAGGTTGTCATCGTGCGCGCGGAAATTGTGGAGTGGGAGCACCGGCTCAAGCTGCAGTACGCCATTCGCGACAAGGCCAGCGGATTGCGATTGACCAAAGGCACGACGATGCAGGTGGCGGTCGATCTCAGCACGAAGCTCATGTGTCTGCAGTCGCCGGCCGTTCTGTTTGATCGTTTGGGTGTATCACCGTCATGGTGAAAAACTTCCTGTTCGCCCTCGCGACGCTTTTTGTTGCCCCCGCCACCACTTTCGCGCAGGGCGACGCCGCACTGGCCCAAATCCAGAAAATGGTCGCCCGCCCGCCCATCATGTGCGGCGAATTCGATCAACAGAAAACGCTGGTTGGCCTCAAGCGTCCCGTGAAATCAACCGGACGTTTTTGCGCTTTGGCGGAAAAAGGTGTGCTGTGGAATACGCTCACACCATTTGCATCAACGCTGCGTCTTTCGCGCGAAGAAATCGTGCAGTCACAAGGCGATCGCGTTACTTCGCGTCTCTCTGCGCGAGAAGAACCAACGGTTGGCGTAATCAGCGAACTGCTGTTCTCCGTGCTCGCCGGTGACTTTGATCGCCTGCGCACCGGCTTCAAGATTGTTGCAACGTCACAACCAACCACGTGGCACGCGCGTCTCGTTCCCAAAGAAAGCGGAATGAAACGTGTCATCAGCGCCATCGAATTGAACGGCAGCGATTTCGTTCGGCAAATCACCATGTTCGAAGCCTCCGGTGATCGCACGGTAATTTCGTTTGCAAACATCCTGACCGGGTCAGCCGCGCTGCTGCCCGACGAAGCAAAAACACTGGGCATGCCGTCCGGTCGCGGGGGTTCCGAGCGTTAAGGTGAGCGTCGCCCGAAAGCATCGCGCGCTCGCTCTCGTTTGGCTGGTGATGGTGATTGGCGCGCTGCTGTACAACGGCAAAGTGTGGTTCATCGATCACCGTGCGCTTGAGACGGACTTTCTCGCGCTGCTTCCGAAGGACGAAAGTGATCCGGTTGTGCGCGATGCGTTCGATCGCGTTTCGCAAACCGCCGAACAAAACGTTTTGGTACTTGTTGGTTCGCGAGATTGGGAACGTGCGCGCATTGCCGGCGACGCGTACGCAAAAGTGCTTGCGACGCAACCGACCTGGTTTACTCCCGCGTCGCTCGCCGCAATTCAATCCGACAGCGCCCTCGCGCCCTGGTGGAATAACCGGCGCGGTCTCATCACGAACGCCGACCAAAAGGCGCTTGAAACCAGCGCAGCGGATGACTGGGTCAAACTCGCACTCAACGACCTGATCAGCCCATTGGGCAACGGACGAATTGGCGCGTGGCAGGATGATCCGTTTGGATTCTTTCGTCGGTGGTTGCAGGCGCGCGCAGCCGATACTCCAGTGCGTCCAATCGACGGAGTTCTGCGCGCGGATGATGGCGACATGCACTACGTCGTCTTGCCCATGCAACTGAAGTCGCAGGCATTTGCACTGCAGTCGCAACGCCAGGTCATTCCGCTGCTGAACAAAGCACGAGCAGTCGCTGAAAAGTCTGACACCAGCGTGCACGTACGCGCCGCAGGAATGGTGTTTCCCGCAGCTGCGGCCGCAACACAAGCGAATCGCGAACTGAATACAATCGGTTGGGGATCCATCATCGGAATCATCCTTATCACCTGGGTGACATTCCGTTCGTTGCGCCCCATCGGTCTCATTCTCCTGTCACTCGGCATTGGCACCATCGGCGCACTCGCAGTCACGGCGTTTTTCTACCCAAACGTGCATCTGCTCACGCTGGTCTTTGGTGCAAGTCTGATTGGAGTGGCCGAGGATTATGGCATGCACTATTTGTGCGTGAGTGATCGGAATGTTCGTGGTGGCGTTGTGGTGGTGATGGATTTGCTGCCTGGACTTTCACTCGCACTCCTTACCACCCTCGTTTCATTCGTCGGACTTGGCATCAGCCCATTTCCGGGGCTGCAGCAGATGGCGGTGTTTTCGGCGGTTGGATTGTTGTCGGCGTGGATCACGGTCGTGCTTTGGTTTCCTCGATTGGACGGAAAACAGATTGGTGCCGCACGTGTTGTCGCGTGGTTCAATTGGTTGCGTATTCAATGGATGGCGTTAAGCCACGGTAAACCGCGCATTTGGCTTGGTGTTGCGACGGTTGTGTTAAGTGCGATTGGTATCGCGCGACTACATGCCGATGATGACATTCGATTGCTGCAGAGTCTCCCGCCTCAGATGATGCAGGAACAGATCGATGTAGGACGCATTTTGCAGGAACCATTTGCGGCGCAGTTATTCGTGTTGCGCGCACCTTCCGAAGAAGCGTTGCTGCAGCAGGAAGAAAAGTTGCGAGTTCGTCTCGACAGCTTGGTCGAGAGTAAAAAACTGGATGGATATCAGGCGGTGTCGACGTGGGTGCCGTCGCACTCGAGACAAATTCGGGATGCGGAGTTGCTTAGCGAACGCGTGTACGCGTCAAACGGGGCCCTGCATCAGCTACGTGTTTCGCTTGGGGAGGATGATGCCTGGGAGAGCAAAGTGCGCCATCGCATTTTTCGCTCGGTTGATTTCGATTCGGGCCAGGTGTATCTCGCGCCGCCGCTTGATGCCGACCGATGGCTTGCAAGCCCCGTATCCGAACCGCTCCGCCCTCTGTGGTTTGGAAAAACTGGAAACGAGTGGGTCAGTGTAATTACGCTGAAAGGCGTTGACGCCGATAACACTCCGTCGCTCATGGCCGCCGCACAGGGGCTTACCGGCGTCACATGGGCCGACAAAGTCGCCGGCATCTCCTCAGTACTCGGCCGGTTTCGCGTGCAAATGAGTTGGGTGCTTGCGGCCAGTTATCTGATTGTCTGGGTCATGTTTTTGCCAAGATATGGTCGGAACGGTTGGCGCATTCTGGCGCCCAGTGTGTTTGCAACTGCCGTGTCGCTGGCGGCAATCGGTTGGTTGGGGCAACCATTGCAGCTGTTTCATGTGTTGGCGCTGTTTCTCGTATTTGGATTGGGCGTCGACTATGCGATTTTCCTTTCTGAACAAACCCATTCGGCCGAAGGCGACGCCTCATTTGCGGTAGGCCTTGCGGCGGTGAGCACGGTATTGTCGCTTGGATTACTCGCGCTCAGCGCGACGCCGGTGCTGCACGCGTTTGGTTTGGTCATGCTCGTTGGAATTACGGTATCGTTGTTGGCGGCGCCGCTGTTCTGTAGTGCCGCACCAGCATCAGACTCACCAGCATCAGACTCACCAACATCGGGCTCATCGGCATCGGACCCGCTGTTGACCGAGTCGTCCGCGCTGTTGTCCTCGCCTGCCCCTGTGTCTGATCATCAAGGCTGAACCGTGAGCATCACGTGAACATCACGAAAACTGACGTTGTCATTATCGGCGCCGGGCCTGCGGGTTCTGTCGCGGCTGCGTTGCTCGTCAACCGCGGACGCAAAGTAGAAGTCGTCGAGCGCCAACATTTTCCGCGTTTTTCCATCGGCGAAAGTTTGTTGCCGCAGTGCATGGCATTTCTCGCCGAAGCCGGACTCGTCGACGACATTGATGCGGTTGGATTTCAGTTCAAGGACGGCGCAGCCTTTCATCGTAATGGCGTGAACACGGGCATTTATTTTCCGGACAAAACCACGGCGGGCCCGGGCACGACGTATCAGGTGCGTCGGGAAATTTTTGATCTCGCGCTTGCCAATGGTGCGGCAGCGAAAGGCGCGAACATTTCTTTTGGTGAAGAGGTCATCGCGTTTGAAAGTGATGACAACGGCGCGGCTGTTACGGTGCGCAATGAACAAGGTGAACTGCGTCGCATCGAAGCAAAATTTGCGCTCGACGCGAGTGGGTTTGGCCGAGTGTTAAGTCGGCTGCTGAATCTGGAATTGCCGTCAGACTTTCCGCCGCGCCGTTCGGTGTTCTGTCATGTGCGCGATCATATCACCGAGCCGTCGCTTGATCGCAACAAGATTCTGATCACCGTGCATCCAACCAATCCCGAAATCTGGTATTGGTTGATTCCCCTGGCCGACGGACTTTCATCGATCGGCGCAGTTGGACCTAATCAGGCAATCGAAGCTGCCGGCAGCACCGATCATGATCGGTTGTGGAATCTCACGCGCGAAGTCGACTATCTCGATTTGGTGCTGAAGAATGCGGAGATCGTGCGCCCCGCAAACACAATTGGCGGTTACGCTTGCAGGGTGAAGAGTCTCGTTGGTCCGAGTCATGCGCTGCTTGGGAATGCTGCAGAGTTTCTCGATCCCGTTTTTTCATCGGGTGTTACCATCGCGATGAAATCCGCAGTGCTCGCAACCGGCTTGATTGAACGCAAGTTCAACGGCGAATCAGTCGATTGGGATCGCGATTTCGTGCGCGAATTGTACGTCGGCATCGAGACGTTTCGCGCGTGTGTCGAAGCGTGGTATTCGGGTCGTTTGCAACGCATCATTTTCAATCGTCCCGCGGAATTGAACGACGCGACCAAGATGTTGACGGCCGTGTTGGCGGGATATGCGTGGGATCAACAGAACGCAATTGTGCGCGAGCCGCGACGGTTTCTTCGGCTGCTCGACGAGCTGAGCGCGCCGGTTTCGTAGGGCATCGGCTCCGTAAGTGCCATCAGCATCGTCACGTTCGATCAATGCGTTGGTGCTTCCACGCGAGAATTGATGCGTCACAATGCGCGGACCTGTGAACTATCTGCGGTGTGCTACGTAGGACAGGTGACCCATGATTCACCGTTTGCGCTCGGCTAAATCCTTGCGCATCCAGCACTGCTGCCAGCACTTGACGAACTCCAGAGCGATTAGTTGTTTCGTCTGGCATCACCGCTATCAGCAGCACCATCCCTTACCAACGGATTGAACATGATAAATCGCGTCCGAGCATTCACTGTCGCCGCCGCGCTGGCAACTTTGCCGGCTCTTGCTTCCGCACAGGACAAGCAATTCGAAGTCGGAACGAAGCTTCTGAACGTCGGCGTCCTTGTTGGCTCAGAGTCATACGGTAGCCTGGGCGTAGGCGGCGGCGTTGAAGTTGGCTTCAAGGATATCGAGGGCAAAGTCGTTCTCGGAGTTGGCGGTTCAATTGGTATCGCACGCAGTACGTATGACGGCATTCTCAACAACTCCGGTTATTCGTCGACGTCGGTGCCGGTTCTCGGATTCGTTCATGGCCACTACCAGATTCCAACTGTACCCAAGCTGGATCTTTACGCCGGTCCGGCGCTTGGCGTTTCGCTTTTTCGCTTGAACTTTGACGCCGGGTACTGCAATGCCACCACGATCTGCGACGATAATAGCGCGGATGTTGCCGCCGGCATACAGGCCGGAGCACGCTGGGCATTGACACCTAAAGTTCTCGGGTGGGCGCAGGTCAGTGGCGGAACCAGAATGCCGTTCCTCAACGCGGGCGTGTCGTTCAAATTCTGATTGCGATTCGCAATCACGCTCCAATGGGTCGGCGCAAACGCGCCGGCCCATTTTTTTCTGAAATCTCAGAAGAAAGAAAACGTCATCGATGCGCTGAGCAATTCCTGCGAAGTCTGATCAACAAGAAAAACGCCCCGACCACGCTAAGCGTGATCGGGGCGCAGACATCAACAAGCCATCAGGCCGTCATGTGTCTTCAGTTAACGCCAGCGATGTAACGTGCCAGTCGACCACATCCCGTGCACTTGAGTGTCACATGAGAGTGTGGCGGCGTTAAGGCAGCAGATGGATCCCGTTCAATCTGTCCTGAACATGACGGGCAGCTGAGCGGAAGGCCGCTACGATCTGATGCAATCAGATGCAGCGCCTGCGCAGGATTATAGGTGTTCGGTCGAGGCTTTCGCATCACAACTCCCGCGAAAAGTGCGCCGGTCCGCCACTGTGGGGACCGGATGACTAAACCTAATCAGGCCTGGAAGTGACCGCCTATAGGGGTTACTTCGATAACCTGGTAAGCGCGGGTTTGCCGGTTAGCTGGCCGTTTGCCTATTCCCACCCGCCAGGACGCCGCCAGATGCGCCGTCCCAGGCGCCAACTCCGCTTTGTCGAGAGCTCGCCGGTGCCGCCCGCCGGAAACATCTCCGGATCGGCAAACTCGTCAGCCATATCACCGGCCTTTGCGGACGATTCGTCGGCCCAGTGCACAATTTCTGCTTCGATGGTCATTGGCTGAACCGGGCTTCCAAATTCCAGGGCGCCGTGATGTGACAGCACCATGTGCAACAGCTCGTGTTGCTGCGCATCCGTCAGCGCTGGCGACATTTCGCGCAAACGACGATCCAGCATCAGCGCGCCCAACGTGACGTGCCCCAGCAGCGTGCCCACGGGCGTGTGGGAGAACCCTTCGGGTGTCACCGCGTACGCATCCACTTTGCCAATATCGTGCAGCAATGCCCCCGCCACGACGAGATCGACATTGGCCTGACGCACGGTGCGCGCCGAATGACGAGCGATGGACGCAACTTCCCAGACGTGCAACAGCAAACCGCCAAGCTTCGCGTGATGTCCGTTTACCGAGCCGGGAGCGCGTTCGAAACTCACGCGAAACATGTCGTCGGCGAAAAACAAATCGACCGCACGACGAATGCTGCTCGAACGAAAATCAGCGCGAAGTCGATCAACCTGATCCCACAGCTTTTCGGTGTCGACGTCAATGCGTTCGAGAAACGCGAACGCGTCAAACTGATCAACGGGTAGCAGTCGTACTGGTCCGGTCAGCTGCAATTGGCGTTTGCGATTGTTGTCTTCGCCAAATACTCCAACGTCCCCAATGACCTGCACAACGCGCCCGCGTTCCGCACCGGCCGCCCATTCCAGGCGCTCCGACCAGATGGGTGCTGACTCAATCGTGCCGGTGGCGTTGCCAAGCGTCAGAATCACAAACGGCAATCCCGCGCGCGTGGTGCGTTCCGTCCGGTCACGCACAAGAAACTCGTGCTGCACACGGTCTCCGACTACCGCGCTGCGCAAATCATAGGGGGGCATGCCGCAAGATCAGGGGCCGCAGATGACATCAGCAAGGGCATTGAAAGAGAATGCCACTTGCGCGAGAGAATTCGTACGCTGAGCCTTCTGATAATGACTTCATCATCCCTTGCCGACGTCGCGCCGGCCGAAACGTCCGAGGAGCTCGCTGCCCGCACAGCGTCGCTCACTTCGGATCAGCAGCGCGCCCTGCAGTTCTGGGTCAAACTCTCCCGAGCTCACAACGCCATCTCCGCACGAGCGACGGCGGATATCGCCCGCCACGGCCTGACGATCGCGGAATTCGGAATCCTGGAGGCGTTGTATCACCGCGGGCCAATGCTGCTGGGCGAAGTTCAGCGGCGAATTCTGGTCTCCAGCGGCGGCATCACCTTTCTGGTAGACCGCCTTACCGCAAAAGGACTGGTGGAACGCCGTCAGTGCGACTCCGACAAGCGCGCCCGGTACGCCACGCTCACGGCTATGGGCGAGCGGCTGGTGGCCGAGATCTTTCCGACGCACGCGGATGCAATTGTGGAGGCGGTGTCGGGGCTGGATGAGCAGGAGCTCGAAGAAGCATCTCGTTTGATGCGTAAGGTCGGGCTGTCTGCGTCCGAAGGATTGGGGGCGGCGGGCGGCGAATAAAGAA
>JBDTTO010000048.1:0-10736 GCA_039930585.1 Gemmatimonadaceae bacterium | reverse complement strand
CCTGCCTGGCTCCTACGGAGATCGCACGGTGAGAGAACGAAAGCCCTGACCTTCGCGTCGAAAGACGGCGGCAACGACGCGGCAGACCGCATTTCATCGCCGCCCGCCGACACACGACGCTTCTCCTCTCCGCACACCGCGACGCCCGCCACGCAGCTCTTGTCGAACGGGAGCTATTCGCTGATGATTACTGCGGCCGGGTCGGGCTACAGCCGATGGCGCGACATCGCTGTCAGTCGGTGGCGCGACGATGCTACTCTCGACAACACGGGATCATCGATCTTTCTGCACGACCTGACGAACGATTTCGTGTGGTCTGCAGGATATCAGCCAAGTCGAGTTGAAGCACAGAGCTACGAAGTGTCGTTCGATGACCAGCACGCCTCGTTTGTTCGGCGCGACGGCGTGATCGAGACGCGGTTAGATGTGATGGTCGCACACAATGACGACGGCGAGCTTCGGCGCGTGTCAATCACGAATCACGACACCATCGCGCACGACATCGACATTACGTCGTACTCCGAGATTGTGCTCGCCACTGCTGCGAGCGATGCGGCGCACCCTGCGTTTTCGAATCTGTTTGTCGAAACAGAGTGCGATGTGGCACATGAGACGTTGTTGGCGACACGACGCCTCAGCAAACCCGACGACACTCCGGTCTGGCTTGTTCATTCTGTTGCAATGCAAGGCGAAAGCATCGGCGCATTGCAGTGGGAGACCAGTCGCGAACTATTCCTGGGACGCGGGCGCAACGTGCATGATGCAAAAGCGCAAATGAACCGCAATGAACCACTCTCCAATACGGTTGGTTCTGTCCTCGATCCAATCGTGAGCCTGCGACGGAGAGTGCGCGTCCCGCCCGGCGAGACTGTGAATTGCACCTTCGTGACGTTTGTCGCGGCGTCGCGAGAAGCAGCAGTCGAGCTGGCCGACAGATATCGTGCCGTGACTGCATTCGATGCGGTAGCCCTCGCGTGGCGAGAATCGCACCTCACCCGAAGTTACGTTCGCGACGCGGTAAGCGATGAATCACAGCTATTTCAATCGATCGCCGGCCATGTTCTGTATCCAAATGCCTCACTTCGTGTTCGTCATGCGCTGATGCTGCATGACGACGCCACTGCCGTGCTGTGGTCGAACGGAATTTCCGGCGACTTGCCGATTGTTGTCGTGACGCTCGACGATGGACCATCCGGGGAGCATGCACTCCTCGAGCTTGTCGGGCAGTTGCTGCGCGCACACACGTACTGGCGATCAAAGTGCCTGGCGGTGGATGTAATCATCATCAACGATGTGCAGAGCGCATCAGGCGGCATGCTGCAATCGCAAGTGGAAGCGCTGATTCACGATGCCGATGGTGGGCTCACACCGGAAACGGTCAGGGCGAACGGAGCCACATTCGCGTTTCGCGGCCAACAGCTCACCGCAGCGCAGCGAAGTGTGCTGGAGAGCGCTGCACGCGTCATTTTCTTAAGCAGACGCGGAACGATGGCCGATCAGTTGACGGCAATCACGTTACCCGATGTCGCTGCTCCTCCGAGGCCCGTGCGCGTTACTCAAGCGGAGAATGTGTCGGCAGCGAAGTCCGGCTCACACCGGCAGCTGGAATTCTTCAATGGGTTTGGTGGTTTCGATCGCGACGGCCGGGAATACGTCACCGTGTTGCGCGCCGGAGAGTGGACGCCGGCGCCATGGACGAACGTGATCGCCAACGCGGACTTTGGTTGCCTGGTGACGGAGTGCGGCTCTGGCAGCACGTGGTCGATCAACAGTCAACTCAACGTCCTCACGCCGTGGTCCAACGATCCAGTCAGTGACCCGCCCAGCGACGCATTCTACATACGCGACGACGACAGCGGCGAAGTGTGGACGCCAACGCCGCTTCCCATCCGCGAACACAGCGGCGAATACGTGGTGCGGCACGGCCCTGGGTACACGCAGTTTGAGCGCGAGTCTCACGACATCGGGCACGAATTGTTGCAGTTCGTACCCGTGGATGATCCAATCAAGATCTCCCGCCTGACGCTGACAAATCGTTCAGAACACGCGCGAAGGTTGTCGATAACGGGATATCTGGACTGGGTGCTTGGTACTACGCGGAGCTCGTCGGCGCCGCACGTCACGACAGAGATGGACTCCGAGACCGGTGCAATGTTCGCGCGCAACTGTTGGAATCGGGATTTCAGCTCGCGCGTAGCGTTCGCAGACCTTGCTGGCATGCAACAGAGCTGGACCGGGGATCGCACCGAATTTCTGAGCCGCAATGGCACCGCCACGCTTCCACTCGCAGTCGCGAGCGGCGTAACGCTATCGGGGCACGTTGGTGCGGCGCTCGACCCGTGCTGCGCGTTGCAAGCAGTAATTGAAATTCCCGCTGGGGGCCAGGCGGTAATTGTTCTGCTGATCGGCGAAACTGCAACAACAGACGACGCGCGCGCACTGATTACGCGTTACCGTAAGGAGAGTCTGGACGGTCACCTCGCAGCTGTTACCGACGCCTGGACGAGTGTGTTCGGCGCCGTTCAGGTCCAGACCCCCGATCGTGCGTTGGACATCATGTTGAACCAATGGCTGCTGTACCAGACGCTGGCGTGCCGAGTTTGGGGGCGCACGGCGTTTTATCAGGCCAGCGGGGCGTACGGCTTTCGCGATCAATTGCAGGATGTCATGGCGCTGGCTGTTTCGCGACCTAACATAACACGCGAGCACATTCTACGAGCCGCATCTCGTCAGTTTGTCGCGGGAGATGTGCAACATTGGTGGCACGAACCTTCGGGCGCCGGTGTGCGAACCCGCATTTCTGACGATCGGTTATGGCTGCCGTTTGCGGTAACGCACTACGTCTCTGTGACCGGCGACTACGCCGTCCTCGACGAGGTCGTTCCGTTTCTTGATGGCGCCGCATTGAAGTCCGAGCAGAACGAATCATATTTCGCGCCCGCTGAAGCAACAGAGCATGGAACGCTCTTTGAACATTGCGCGCGTGCGCTTGAACAGAGTTTGGCCATAGGCGCGCACGGATTGCCGTTGATGGGCACTGGAGACTGGAACGACGGAATGAATCGCGTCGGTGTGGAAGGAAAGGGAGAGAGCGTCTGGCTCGCGTGGTTTCTGTACACAAATCTCCAGGCATGGGTATCTATCGCAACAGAGCGTGGCCAGAATGCACGTGCCGCGACATGGACAGCACACGCCGGCGCACTGCAGGCCGCAGTCGAACGCGAAGCGTGGGATGGTGCGTGGTACACCCGCGCGTTCTTCGACGACGGTACGCCACTCGGTGTTGCGGGCGCGGATGCGTGTGCAATAGACGCGATCGCACAGTCGTGGAGCGTGATGTCCGGCGGTGGTGAAACGGCACACGCACGCCAGGCAATGCGCCGGGTTGATGAACATCTCGTTCGACCAAAAGACCGCCTCAGTCTGTTGTTCACACCACCATTCGACCACTCGGCGCTCGAACCCGGCTACATCAAAGGTTACGTCCCGGGCGTGCGCGAAAACGGTGGTCAATACACGCACGCGGCTGTGTGGACCGCGATTGCCTTTGCCGAGTTGGGCGATGGTGACAAAGCAGGCGCACTGCTCGACATGTTGAATCCGATTACTCGCTCCGATACCCAGAATGCCGCGCAGCAGTATCGCGTGGAACCGTATGTGATGGTTGGCGACGTTTACTCTGAACCACCGCACGTCGCACGCGGCGGATGGAGTTGGTATACGGGCTCCGCCGGCTGGATGTATCGAGCTGGTATGGAATGGCTGCTCGGCGTACGCGTGCGGGGCACTCGCGTACTGATTGATCCATGTATTCCATCGACGTGGCCGAAATTCGCGCTCCAGCTACGCGCGGGGACCGCGCAATATGAAATCACCGTCGAGAATCCGCACAGCGTGTGTCGTGGTCTTGCGCTGCTCGAGCTGGATGGCGTTGCGCTCGACGATCGCAGCGGATTTCCCATCGTGGACGATGCACAAACGCATCGCGTGCGCGCCGTGCTTGGACACATGCAACAACTCGCCGGGACAAACAACATATGAACCGCGCCGCACAGGGTCCACTCTATCTGCTGCCATTCGATCATCGTCATTCGTACATTGGCGGAATGTGCCAGTTCACGCCACCGCTCACGACACAGCAACACGCGGCGGTAACGGCCAGCAAGCGGGTGATCTACGACGGTTTCAGACGAGCCGTCGCGAATGGGCTACCGGCACCGCGCGCCGGAATTCTCGTGGACGAGGAGTTTGGCTCCGAAATTCTTCGCGACGCGAACGCGCACGGGTACATCACTGCGCTGTCCACCGAAACCAGCGGATCGGACGAATTCGAGTTCGAGTTTGGTGACGCATTCGGTGAACACATCAAAGCCATCGCGCCCACGTTCGCAAAAGTGCTTGTTCGCTACAATCCGGAAGGTGAGGCGGCACTCAATGAACGTCAGACAAAACGCCTGAAACTGTTGTCTGATTTTTGTACGGCGAATGGCCAGGAATTCATGTTCGAGCTACTGGTGCCGGCAACGTCGGCGCAGTTGGAACGCGTTCACGGAAACAAGGCAAGCTACGACATCGATGTCCGGCCGCAGCTGATGGTGGAAACGATTCGCACGCTGCAGGACCAGGGCGTCGAACCTGACGTGTGGAAAATCGAAGGTCTTGATCGCCGAGAGGATTGTGCGGCAATCGTCGACGTCGCGCGGCGCGGTGGGCGAAGCAATGTTGGTTGCATCGTACTCGGACGTGGCGCTGACGAGCAGAAAGTCGTTGCATGGCTTGAGACGGCTGCGTCCGTGCCGGGATTCATCGGTTTCGCAGTGGGGCGCACCACGTTTTGGGATGCCGTTGCCGACTTTCTGGCGAACCGCGCTACGCGTGACGAGGCGGTGACTCGCATAGCGCAACGTTATCAGGAATGGGCGTCGATCTTCGAGCGCACGCAGCGATGAACATCAGCCCACTTGCCGGCCATACACCGCCGCCGGACATGTTGCTGGACGTTTCGAGGTTGATCACGGCATACTACACAGTCGTGCCCGACGCGGCTGTGCCGGCCGAGGGTGTTGCGTTCGGTACGTCGGGACATCGCGGGTCGGCATTCCGGCGTACGTTCAACGAACCGCACATCATTGCGATCACGGAAGGCATCTGCCGCTATCGCCAAAGGCAGGGCATTGACGGGCCGCTATTTCTCGGCGTCGATACCCACGCGCTGTCACAACCAGCGTGTGCGACGGCTGTCGAAGTGTTGGCTGCACATGGTGTGAATGTCATGATGGCCGAACGCGACGAGTTCACTCCAACGCCCGTCGTGTCCCACGCCATACTTTGCTATAATCGTGGGCGAACAACGGGGCTCGCCGATGGTATTGTGATCACACCATCACACAACCCGCCTGACAACGGGGGATTCAAGTACAACACACCCAACGGCGGACCCGCTGATACAACTGTCACGACGTGGATTGAAAATGATGCCAACGCGCTTCTAAAAGCTGGCACCGAAGGCGTAAGACGCGTTCCCTATGAGCGAGCACTGCACGCGAGCAGCACACATCGCCATGACTATCTCAACGCGTACGTACGCGACCTAGGCAACGTCATTGATATGGACGCAATTCGAGGCGCCGGCATTCGGATGGGCGTTGATCCACTGGGCGGTGCGGGCGTGCATTACTGGGCGCCTATTGCGGACCACTATCGTCTCGACCTTACCGTTGTGAGTGACGTGGTCGATCAGACATTCCGGTTCATGACGGTTGATTGGGACGGCAAGATTCGCATGGATCCGTCTTCGTCATACGCGATGCAACGGCTGATTGGCCTCAAGGACAAGTTCGACATCGCATTTGCGTGCGACACCGATCACGATCGACATGGGATTGTCACAGCGAGTGCTGGATTGCTGCCGCCGAATCACTATCTGTGCGCGGCCATTCACCACCTTTTCCAACATCGGCCACACTGGTCGGCTCATGCGGGCATTGGAAAAACTGTTGTCAGCAGCAGCATGATTGATCGCGTCACCACAGCGCTCGGCCGACAACTTCACGAAGTGCCGGTGGGATTCAAGTGGTTTGTTGAAGGACTTGTCGAAGGCACGCTTGGATTCTGCGGTGAGGAAAGCGCGGGCGCGACGTTCCTGCGCCGCGACGGAACAGTGTGGACGACAGACAAAGACGGAATCATTCCGGCGTTGCTTGCGGCGGAGATTACGGCGGTGACGGGACGTGATCCGGGAGAATTGTACGGCGAGCTAACGCACGACTTCGGTGACCCTGCCTTCGATCGCGTAAGCGCCCCCGCAACGCCGGAACAGAAACAGCAACTTTCGGCGCTGTCGCCTGAGGCCGTGCACTGTACCGAACTCGCCGGTGAGAAGGTCACAGACGTCATCAATAATGCTCCGGGAAATGACGCGCCAATTGGTGGTGTGAAAGTCATCGCCGCATCGGGATGGTTTGTTGCGCGCCCATCCGGTACAGAGAACATCTATCGCATCTACGCCGAGAGCTTTTGCGGCAAGGATAGTGTCGATCAAATCCTGCAGGAGGCGCAAATGATAGTCGATGCGGCTCTTGCATCAGGTGCGCGACAATGACAAGCGCTGCGTTTACACCCGGAAGCAAGGAGGACCCCGGCGTAAAGGCCGTTGCTGCGCGTGCGCTGGAACTCGTAGATGATGGTGCGCGAATCGGCCTTGGATCTGGTCGCGCGGCCATGCTCTTCCTCGATGGTTTGGCCGCACGAGTGCGGGATGGACTACGCGTGTCGGCGGTACCAACGTCGCTGGCGGTTGCAAACGCGGCGATGCAAGCGGGTATTCCACTGATCGAGTTGGGAACCGGCGGGTTGCTTGATCTCACGGTCGACGGCGCGGACGAAGTAACGCCATGGCTTGACCTGGTGAAAGGCTGGGGCGGCGCGTTGGTGCGCGAGCGAATCGTTGCGACCTGTTCGGCCCGACAAATCATTCTGGTGAGTGAGCACAAGCTTGTGCGCCGCCTGGGTGAGCGTGGACACGTGCCCGTCGAAATCATTCCGCTAGCGGCGTGGCTTGTAACGCGTGAACTCACCGCGCTTGACATCGTGCCAACGCGACGCCTGCAAGCTGACAGTGAGAAGCCGTTCGTGACCGACAACGGTAACTGGATTGTCGACTGCGTACTTTCCGAACCTCTCGCTGACACGAATTCGGCGCAACATTTGCAAAGTGCGATTTGCGCCATAACCGGTGTCGTCGATACGGGTCTTTTTCTCGGCACAGCAAGCATGGTGCTGGTTGGCCACACCGACGGGCGCGTAGACGTTCACTCGCACGCACCCGCGTCCAAGACACGACACGAGGCAACCCCATGAAGGCAACCCAACAGCTGCAGAATGCAGGACAGAGCCTTTGGCTCGACAATATTTCGCGAGGCATGCTGGATGACGGTACGCTGCATCGCTACATCGCCGATCTGTCGGTTACCGGCCTGACCTCCAATCCGACCATCTTCGAACATGCGTTGGCCAAGGGAAACTTCTACGACGACGCCATTCGGGAAAAATCGAACGAAGGGATGTCAGGTGAATCACTGTTCTTCGATCTGGCTCTCGAAGATCTGCGCCGGGCGGCTGAACTCTTTCATCCGACGCATGAACGCACCAGCGGAGTGGACGGCTGGGTTTCGTTGGAAGTTTCGCCACTGCTGGCGAATGACGCCGCAGGCACGATCGCGGCCGCGGCAGAGTTGCACCGACGAGCCGCGCGACCAAATCTTTTCATCAAGATTCCCGGAACGCCTGCGGGAATCGTCGCCATCGAAGAATCGATTGCGAACGGTGTCCCGGTAAACGTGACACTGTTGTTTTCCGCGGCGCAGTATGTCGCGGCCGCCAATGCGCACCTGCGCGGCATCGAGCGTCGCGTTGCTGCAGGCCTTGACCCACACGTTGGTTCTGTCGCATCGCTGTTCGTGAGCCGATGGGATGTTGCGGTAGCGGACAAGGTTCCCTCTGCATTGCACAACAAGCTTGGAATTGCAGTCGCGCAAAGCACCTATCGTGAATATCGCCGCCTTCTCTCGTCACCGCGTTGGATTGCGCTGGCGGCCGTCGGTGTACAGGCGCAGCGGTTGCTCTTCGCCAGCACGGGCACGAAGGATCCAAAAGCGTCCGACACGTTGTACGTTGAGGCGCTTGCCGCGCCTGACACGGTGAATACGATTCCGGAAAAGACGCTGATCGCTTTTGCGGATCACGGTCGCGTGAGCGGAGCCATGTTGCCCGACGGTGGTAATGCCGAATTGACACTGACATCGTTCCGTCAAGCGGGAATCGATGTCGATGCGTTGGGCGAGCAACTCCAGCGCGAGGGTGCGGCATCGTTTGACAAGTCCTGGAATGCATTGCTCGTGCAACTGGCGACGAAGCAGGAGGCACTCGTGTCGCACCTCAGTGCGTTGGCGGGCAAAGACCGATGACAACGGACAAGACAACCGACGCGCAAGATCGTACCCCGCTTACGGAGCGAGCTGCGTGGAAGAAGCTGCAGCAGCATCACGCCGACATTGGCGACCTTCTGCTGTGGCAGATCTTCGCCGCCGACTCTGATAGAGGAACGCGGATGACGGCCGAAGTGGCCGGACTGTACATCGACTATTCGAAGCATCGCGTCACCGATGAGACGGTGCGTCTGCTCGTTCAACTCGCGCACGATTGCGGATTGCGCGAACGGCTGAACGCCATGTTCAACGGTGAAGAAATAAACGTCACAGAAAAGCGTGCCGTACTCCACGTGGCGCTCCGTGCACCGGCCGACGAAACCATCGTCGTGGACGGCACGGATGTCGTGGCAACGGTACATGCCGTACTTGCCCGCATGGCAACGTTTGCCGACGCTGTGCGCAGCGGTGAATGGAAAGGTCATACCGGTCGCCCTATTCGGAATATCGTCAACATTGGCATCGGCGGCTCAGACCTCGGTCCGGTGATGGCGTACGAGGCGCTTCGTCACTACAGCGATCGTGACATGAACGTTCGGTTCGTCTCGAACATTGATGCCACCGACTTCGTGGAGGCAACACGTGATCTCGACCCGCACGAGACGTTATTCATCGTGTGTTCGAAAACCTTCACTACACTCGAGACGCTGACGAACGCCAACAGTGCGCGCGCGTGGTGCGTCGCGGCACTTGGTGCCGAGGAAGCGGTGCGGCATCACTTCGTCGCCGTTTCCACGAACGCGGAAGGCGTGGCAAAGTTCGGCATTGACCCGGCGAACATGTTCGAATTCTGGGATTGGGTTGGCGGTCGCTATTCGATGGATTCTGCCATCGGCCTTTCCACGATGTTGGCGATTGGACCCACGCACTTTCGCGCGATGCTCGCGGGCTTCCACGACATGGACGTGCATTTTCGCACGGCACCGTTCGAACAGAACGCGCCAGTGATCATGGGACTGCTGGCCGTCTGGTACACCAACTTCTTCAATGCACACACCGTTGCCGTGCTTCCGTACGATCAGTACCTGAAGCGTTTTCCGGCGTATTTGCAGCAGCTCACCATGGAAAGCAACGGCAAACACGTCTCGCTGGACGGCGCGCGCGTGCACTACGACACAAGTCCCATTGTCTGGGGCGAACCTGGCACCAACGGGCAGCACTCGTTTTATCAACTCATTCATCAGGGCACGCGCCTCATTCCCTGCGACTTCATCGGCTTCTCACAATCGCTCAATCAACTCGGCGAGCATCATGATTTGCTCATGGCAAACGTGTTTGCGCAAACGGAGGCACTTGCGTTCGGCAAGAGTGCGGCTGATGTGGAAAGCGAGGGAACACCCGCGTCACTTGTTCCGCATCGCGTGTTTGAGGGCAATCGTCCCACCACAACTATCCTTGCCAACCGACTGACACCGCGCATTCTCGGCTCACTCGTGGCGCTGTACGAACACAGCGTGTTCACGCAGGGTGTGATCTGGGGAATTGATTCCTTCGATCAATGGGGTGTGGAACTGGGAAAGGCGCTGGCGCAGCGCATTGCGCGAGAGTTGCAAGGAGAGAACGCGACCACCACTGGTCACGACAGTTCCACCTCCGAACTGATGCGGCGTTACATGCAAGCGCGAGATAATGGCACGATTCACGGCGCCGCAATTGACGGTGCCGAATGAGCCAACCCAACAACGCGCTCGATACGCTGTGTATCAACACGCTTCGCACACTCAGCATCGACACGGTCGAGAAGGCAGCGTCAGGTCATCCCGGTTTGCCAATGGGCGCTGCAACAATGGCGTACGTGTTGTGGACGCGACACATGCGTCACGATCCGTCTCTGCCTGAGTGGACGAACCGTGATCGGTTCGTGCTGTCTGCGGGACACGGCAGCGCGTTGCTGTATAGCCTGCTGTTCATGACGGGATACGGGCTGACGATCGACGATCTGCAACACTTTCGTCGCTGGGGCAGTCGCACACCAGGACATCCGGAACGTGGTGTCACCTTGGGCGTCGAGGTGACCACCGGGCCACTTGGCCAGGGTTTCGGAAACGCGGTCGGAATGGCAATGGCGGAGCGTTGGCTCGCCGCCACATTCAATCGTGCCGCTCACGACATTGTGGATCATCACACCTTCGTGATTGCGAGTGACGGCGATTTCATGGAAGGCATTTCTTCCGAAGCAGCGTCGCTCGCGGGTGAGTTGCGACTCGGCCGCCTCATTGTGATGTACGACGCGAACAACATCACATTGTC
>JBDTTO010000047.1:0-10746 GCA_039930585.1 Gemmatimonadaceae bacterium | reverse complement strand
CCGAAAAATGGTACGGGATTTTCAATGGGGTCAGAGTCGCCGAAAAATGGTACGGGATTTCAATGGGGTCAGAGTCGCCGAAAAACGGTACGGCAACGGCCTGCCCCAAAATCCGTGTCATATTTCTCGAAATGCCCTGTGACACTTTCCGGAAGCCCTGAGTTATTCGGGCATGACGCTCCCAGACGCAGCCATCGTGGCTGACGCGACCATCGTGCGACAGGTCCTCAGTGGCGATACCGAGGCCTTCAGCCAGCTCGTGCAACGGTACCATGACCGCTGCCTGCGATTGGCCGTCCACGTGGTTGGCAATACGGAAGACGCCGAGGACGCGGTGCAGGAATCGTTTCTGCGCGCGTATCGCCATCTCGGTTCATATCAGGAGCGCGACAAGTTCAGCGCGTGGTTGTTGCGCATTGTCGTGAATCAGTGCCGCACCAGCGCGACGAAAGTGAAACGTCGCGGCATCGTGATGCCGTTGCACGATGATGATGTGCTCGCACTGCCCTCTGCTTCACACTCGGTGGTCGATCAAAACGCGCTGCGTGACGAACTCGCCATGGCCATGAACCAACTCGCGCCGGAACAACGCGAAGCGGTCGTGCTGCGATTCAGCGACGATCTCACGTTTGAAGAGATGGCGGCGGTCACGGGTGTTGGTGTTTCTGCTCTCAAGATGCGCGTTCAGCGCGCCTGCCGGCGCCTGCGTGCGTTGCTCACGGAGAATTCGAATGTCTGACCTGGAAAACACACTCAACACTTCGTTGCCTGAGTGGGCCGTTGGCGAGCTGCAACGCCCGGTTCAGGGCACAATCGAGCAGCGACAGCGCATCATGGAGTTGGTGCGTGCGTCCGAACGCCCGCGTCGTCGCAACTCAGCCGCGTTTTATCCGCGCTGGTTCCGTCGGGGTGTGCTGTCACCGTCGGGCGCCGCAATTGCCGCCGCATTCACCGCAATGATGACGCTGGCCGGTTTGCCACACAACGCCGGTTCGCCAACAACGTTGTGGTCGGAGGCGACAATCATTCGTGACACGGTAGTTTCGTCAGAGCAGCCGATGACGAGTCGCATTGTCTCGTCAATTGTTGATACGCTTCGCATCGTGAAGTTTGCAATCAGAGCGCCGGGTGCGTCGCGCGTTGCGTTGTCGGGCGAATTCAATTCGTGGAGCAAGACAACCACGTGGATGTCGCGCGACGAGAAGACGGGCGTATGGACGGCGCGTATCGCAGTACCACGTAATGCCGAACGTTATGCGTTTGTGGTTGATGGCGATGAGATGGTAAACGCGCCAGCGCTCCACCGCATGAACAGCGACTCACTCGGTCTCTCGGCCGGCCGAGTGGATTCGATCTGATGTTGAGTAATCCGAAGTTGGCGATTGGTGCTGCGGCGGTCACGTTGATTGTGGGTTACGCAGATCTCTGGCGCGGCGGTGAATCGTTGGCGCCGGTGTTGCTCACGCTCGGTTACGTAATTCTGGTGCCGATTGCAATCATGGCGTTGCCGAAGCGCGAGGCGGTCAAGCGGAAATAAATTGACGCTGGCGATCAAGCGGATGGATTGACAGATCGTCGCGCCAGCACTTTTTGTTCACAAGTAAAATCTGTGCGTCAGCACATGGTTCACGCGGAGACGCGGAGACGCGGAGGAAGCAGAGACGCGGAGATCCGAATGAGTGATGAGTGAAGCGTTGGAATTCCCAGCATCGCAATTTTCTTTTACCTACTGCGCTCGCGACTCAACGCTCCAGCGTTACGAAACTGAATTGAAGACCATTCGTTGACGTATGTAACTCACGTGATGTCTCACGCCATTCATTGCTGAACGTTGGTGCGAATGCATCTCCATCAAAATCCTGATGGATTTCCGTAACTATCGCGCGCTGCGCCAACGGCTCGGCCTCGGCGTAGATCTGCGCACCACCCATTACCCACACTTCAGGCGCCGCGAGTTGTTCGCAATGAGCGACTGCGTGTGACAGACTGTTTGCGCGCACCGCACCCTCGGCCGTCCACTCACGCTGACGCGTCACCACAATGTTCACGCGATTTGGCAGTGGACGGAATTTTGCGGGCAACGAATCCCACGTTTTACGTCCCATGATGACCGGCGCACCACTCGTGAGTTTTCGGAAGTGCGCCATGTCTTCAGGCAGATGCCACGGCATCACATTGTCTTTGCCGATTACGCCATTTGCAGCGCGCGCAAAAATCAGGTTGACGCGTGTCATACGAAAATTGTGTTGCGAATCTTTGACATCAAACCGCAACCGGTGCCTTGATGGCCGGATGATGCTCGTAGTTCAGCACTTCAAAGTCTTCGTACTGATACTCAAAGATTGACTCCGGCATACGCTTGATGCTAAGCGTTGGATACGCCATTGGCGCGCGCGACAGCTGCAACTCCACCTGCTCGGCATGATTGCTGTAAATGTGACAATCACCGCCCGTCCAGATGAAATCACCAACATCCAGATCACACTGCTGCGCAATCATGTGCGTAAGCAACGCGTAACTTGCAATGTTGAATGGCACACCCAAGAAAATGTCTGCGCTGCGCTGATACAACTGACAGCTCAACTTGCCGCGTTCGCCCGCATTTTGTGCCGGCGCCACATAGAACTGAAAAAACGCATGACATGGCAGCAGCGCCATCTTTGACAGCTCGGCCACATTCCACGCGCTCACAATCATGCGGCGCGAATCTGGATTTGACTTCAGCGTTTTGATCAGCTCGGCGATTTGATCAATGTGTCCGCCGTCGGGTGTGGGCCAACTGCGCCACTGCACGCCGTATACGGGGCCGAGGTCACCGCCTTCACGCGCCCACTCGTTCCAGATTGTCACGCCGCGATCGGTCAGCCAATTGTTGTCACTTGAACCAGTCAGAAACCATAACAATTCCTGAATGATCGAACGCAAATGAACTTTCTTGGTCGTAACCAACGGAAAACCGTCATTCAGGTCGAAGCGCATCTGATAACCGAACACGCTAACGGTGCCGGTGCCCGTGCGGTCGCCTTTGTGCACGCCGTGGTCGCGCACATGACGCATGAAGTCTTCGTACTGCGAGCGGATGGGGTGAGACATGTCGAATAATATCGAAGTGCCCGCGCTCGCGAACATCCAACTTTCCGCTCGTTGGGGTACGCCGGATATATTCGCGTGATGGACAATTACCCAATGCAAAAGACTGAGGCCGAGGTGGCGCTCGAACGCGAAAAATCTCGTCGTGCGGCAGTTAGCGTGATCGCAATTGTGGGTTGCATGCTGATCTTCAGGATGACAGCCTTAGTTGATCCCCTGTTCGCGCTACCGTCGCCCGTCCTCTACGCAATCACTGGCGTGCTGTTTGGCGCCCTTGGAGGCACCGTACAACGGGCGGACAAGGCCAGTGATCGTCTGAGGCACGCGCTGGTCGGCGCGGTGGTGCTTGGCAGTGTCTTCGCACTCTTTTCGGTGGGCGATCCGCGACTGCGCGTCTGGCGTTCGTGGTAGCAGGCCAATGGCGGCTTGCTGGCACGGTAACTTCAAGGCCATGCGTGTTCGCGTCGATACTTTCTTGAGTTTCCTCACCGCCGATTCGCCGCGACTTCTGGTTCGCTCGATGCCGTGAATCGAAGTTTCAGTAACCCAACACCTGGATAATGCTCGCGCAACTCACGCAGCTCCCCGGAACGGTCTGGTTGCACGTGCCGATGGAAGTGAAAGAGTATTACTGGGCCGCCCTCAGCGTGTGGAGCAAGCCGCTATTGTGGGCGCTGTTCGCGCTCATGTTGGTGCTGGAACGCGTGATTCCGGCTGATCCCAAACAGCGATTGTTTTCAAAAGGTGTCGCTCAGGATTTTCTCTGGTTCAATCTCGATATCGCAATTGGTGTGGCGCTGCTTCCGGCATTGGCGGCTGCGCTCAAGCTGCTGTACGACAAAGCAACTGGCGGCTATTTGCTTCCGGTTGCGGAGAATTGGCCGACGCTCGCGCGTATTGCGTTAGCCGTGGTGCTGACGGACTTTCTGTACTATTGCAAACACCGGTTCATCCACCGGTCTCTCACACTGTGGCACTTTCATGCGGTGCATCATTCGCAGCGCGAATTGAACGCCCTCACTGATCGGCGTCAGCACATCGTCGAACATCTGTTAACGCAAATGCTCGTGTTTCTTCCGCTGATTGCGATGGGATTGAAGCCCTTTGCACTCATGGCCGCAGGCGCTGCGCTCTGGTGGCACACGTTGTTTGTGCACGGAAACATCCGCACCAACTTTGGTCCATTTGGTTGGTTGATAGTGTCGCCGCAGTTTCATCGCATTCATCATTCCATCGAGCTGCAGCACTACGATCAAAACTTTGGTTCGATCTTCACGATTTGGGATCGCATGTTCGGTACGATCTACCGCGGTGCGAACGAGTATCCGCGCACTGGTGTTATGGAAGTGAACTTTCCGCCGCCAGACTCTCTTAAGCCACAGGCGTGGCTGGCCGACATGGGGCGGCAGTTCGTGTATCCGTTTCGGCAGTTGCTCAAGCCGAAGTAGCGGTCATCCGCCGCTTTGCAGGGTCCACAACAAAGCGGATGCCACTTGAGAAGACGCTGCGTTCGCTCTAATCGCGCGCTCTCCATGTCGTGAACGCACCGCCTAAATCGCTTTCATATTGGGTGACCCTCCTTCGGCACGCGCTGTTTGCTCATTCGAGCGCGCTAACCGACCCAGGCAATCTCTGCGCGCAGCAATCACTCCTGGCAGTTCCCTCCTCGCGCGACCCTCTCCGAGTTCGTCTAATGTCCCGGACCTCGAACAGCATCATCGTTACGGCCGTCGGAATTGTCGCCGCCGCTCTCGCCACGCTTGGTCTCGGATCGGCCGACGCAAAGAGCCTCTCAGCGCCCGCGCAGGTGCAGCTCGACATGGCCACACTGCACGCCGCTGCACTGACCAAAGCGCGCACCACCCGCGACTCGGCCGATGCTCCATATCTGTTTGTAACCGTGTTTGGTCCGGGCAAGGCCAACATGTCGATGCAAATGCCGGCAACCAGCCAACATTGGGCCATTCGTCAGGATGAAGCGAAAGGCGCAGCACCACTCACGTCAATCACAGTGGAACCCGGCGACAGCGTGCGCGTGTTGTTCACGTTGCTGGAAGCTGATCAAGTGAGTGCAACGGAAGAAACGACCGTCGCGCGATCGCTGACGAAACTTCCGAACGCGATGATGAACAGTGCGACGGCAATTGCGCCGCAACTGATGCCGCTTACTACACTGGGTGCGCAGTGGATTGGATCGGCGATGATGTTGCTGACCAACGAAGGCGGCAAAACGTACTGGCGTGCACTTGATTGCGTGTCGACATGCAAGGTGTCGAATTCCCCAGTCAAATCAACAAACGAAAGCGAACTCACCACGAATGCGAAAAACGCGTTGGCGGGTGTGCTTGAATTGAATGGCAACGCTGCAACATATCATTTGCAGGTTACAGCCAAGCGGTCGATGTAAGGCGTGCTTCAGATTGCGCGCAGCGGTGTCGATGTTGAACCCGTGCGCGCAATCATGGCATCGAACATTTCGCGTGCTGCACTCACACGATCTTCGCCCAATTTGGTAGTGAGGCGTCGTTCGTAGGCGACGTGAAATTTACGCGCTGCAGCCAGTGCTTTTCGCCCGCGCGCTGCCAGCAGTATTTCCTTGACGCGCCCATCCACTTCGTCCGGCCGACGCTCGACGTATCCGCGCGATTCCATTTCAGTGATGATTTTGCTCGCGCCCTGTGCAGTAATGCCCAGACGTTTGGCCAGCTCGGTTAATTGCAGTGATTCCGTTGCTAACGCGCGAAAAACGTAACCGTACGCGCTGCCCAGATCGTCAAAGCCATCTGCCAACAGACTCGCGCGCAGTTCGTCCGTAAAGCTTTGATACGCCAGGCCCAGCAAAATTCCGAGATCGGTGCCACTTGCCATTTGCTAAACCTTGGTTGATAATCTCTGGTGAAGTAAATCAGAAAATCCTCAACCGGAGTTTAACATGCCAGTCATTCGCGCGGAGCACGCTCCGACATTTTCCCTGCCCGGACTCGAAGTCATTGGGCTTGCCGCACCAAGCCGAGGGTCGACGGAAAACAGTGTGTGGCGCATTCGGTTGGCGCCGAGCGAGCCAGGCGCGCCAAGCACGGGTGTCACGCATTCACTGAACAAGGAAGAAATCTTTGTGGCGTTGAGTGGACGCGCGATCGCCACTGTGGGTGACGAGCAGATTGAATTCAGCGCCGGCGACACACTGGTGATCCCGCGCAATCAGCTGTTTTCATTGGGAAACCCCGGGCCTGATCCATTCGAAGCAGTGGCCATGGCCAGTGCCGGCATTCAAGCGCAAATTGGCGATGGAGACGCATTCACACCGCCATGGTGTGCGTAACTATTTCTTGCGCGCCAAACTGTCGCTGATCGTGTGCAACCGTGCGCGCGCCGCTGCGTCGTAGGCCTGCGCAATCGCGCGCGATTCGCGGTCACCTTCGTAGAACTGACCATTCCTGAGCGTTTTGGAATTGACCAGGCTGACCACAGGCGTCGCGCCATCATCCACCGTCGAACGCGGCTGCATGCCGGCCGCTTCAACCAGATGTGTGTCCATCATGGAAGCCGGATGCACGGCAATCACAGTGACACCTCTGCCTTCGAGTTCGCGCGCGAGATCGATGGTGAACATCACCTGCGCGAGTTTGCTCTGCGAATACGCCCGTTGACCGATGTAACTTTTTTCCTGCAGCACATCATCCAGATCAAGTGCTGATTGTGTTCGCGACGCCACGTTGATGATGCGCGACGGCGCACTCGCAATCATCCTCGGCAGCAACTGTCTCGTCAGCACATAACCTGCGAGATAATTCACCGCGAACGTCATCTCGTAACCGTCGGCGCTTGTTTGGCGCGGTCCTTCACGCAACCAGACGCCAGCGTTGTTGATGAGTACATCAATGTGCGGATAGTGCTTGAGAATCGTGTCGGCAAATGCGCGCACATTGGCCAATGACGCGAGATCGGCCGCATAGAACGCTGCCGATCCCTTGCCGCCTTTCGTGATTTCGTCAACGACCGCGAGTCCGCGTTCGCGGTTACGTCCGTGCACAATGATGTGTGCGCCGGTGGCGCCAAGTCGAAGCGCGACTTCGCGGCCGAGTCCATCGGTGGAGCCGGTGATCAGAATGACGCGCGCTTTCGGATTGGGCGGCTGCGCCTGAGCGTCCGGAACGGGGGCGAACAGCACGACGGTCGCGAGCAGCAGCGATTTCAACATCAGCGGTTCACTCCGGATTGTGCGTTCAGCCCAAAAACACGATCCAACACGAAAGTATATGGATCCTGGTGCAGCCGACGGGATACTGAATCTTAAAGGGATTCGGAAATCATCCAACGTCGCGAGCCATGTGTTTCTCTGCGGGTGTCAGCTTCGGGGCGTCGGCGGTTCTTGGGGGAATCGGTGCGGCGTCGATTGCCTCGAATACGAGCAGCGAGCGCCGACTGTTCGCGGCAACGCCGCTGCTCTTTGCCGCGCAGCAGGCGGCCGAGGGTTTTGTGTGGCGTACCATGGGGCACAGCAATGACGGCGACCTGCAGCGGGCCGCCGTCAATTTGTTTCTGGCTTTCGCGTTGGTACTGTGGCCCGTGTGGCTGCCGCTTTCATTGGAACGGTTCGAGCAGAATCCAGTCCGAAAACGACTGTTGCGAGCGCTCGTGCTGATTGGCGCGTGTGTTTCGGTCGGTAGTGCGACGATGCTCATCCGAAATCAGGCGACAGCATCCATCGCCGGACGCAGCGTGCACTATGACTTTGCCGGCGACCAGGGCACCGTCATCAGCCTGCTCATGCTGGCTGCTTATCTGGTGCCAACGCTTGCGCCGTATCTTGTCACCACCGCGCCAAAGGCGCGCCGCATTGGGGTGATGTTGGTATTCTCGGTTGCGGCTGCGGCGTACGTGCAAAAGGAAGCGCTGACTTCGGTGTGGTGTTTCTTTGGTTCAATTCTAAGTGGGTTGATATTGCTGTCCGTTCGCGAAATGCGTTCGGCCAATGCATCGACAATGACCGTTTGGAAATCTGCACCCACGCAGCAACGCTAATAGGTCTGGGTGCGCAACTCCGAGCTAAGTGATTAAGCGAGCGACTTGATGTCGCTCTTGCGTGCAACTGCGGTTTGCAGTAATCCGTGCGATGTAACGGAGCTGCAACGGTGTGCTTATCATCTCGCGATTGAAATGGCGTAACAAATAACGACGGCGTAACAGAGCCGTTGTAGTGCTCAAGTTCGCTTGCGACGTGTCTCGTGCAATCGGCATTCATCGCGTCACTCGTTCCGCGCGCATGTCCGGACGCGAGTTCCGACACAACACACAGGAGTCGTTTCCGATGCGCGTGCTCCCACGCCGATTGGCCACGTTTGTTCTCGCCGGCACGATGCTCATGCTGCCCCGCATTGGCTCGGCCCAGGTTTCCTACTTTCAGGCGTGTTCGCAGGGCACGTTGGCGAACTGTGCAAACATTCGTCTCACATCCACGCTGGGTGCGGGATCCGGCGGATCCAATCTGTTTCAGATTGCACTCACCAATCTTGGATCGCTGTCGAATCCGACCCTTTCCACCAGCGTCTATTTCATGTCGTTGCTGACGGGCCAGGCGGCTGTTGTACCAGGAATGGAAACCGACGCATTCCCAACGCCGCTCGCACTGGGCGGTGCAACTATCTCTGACGCGTCAAGCTGGAATGTGTTTGAAAAGGGTGATGCGATCTTCCTGCAGTCGTTGAGCAATGATGGCGTGGGCAACTGCGGTCCTGCGGCATCGTTTGGTGGTTTTGGTCAAATGGCGAACACGTGCGGCGCTTCGCAGTCCGTGTCGTTCAGCTTTTCAACGGCGCGTGCGTTCGATCCGAACCAGTTTTCACTGGCCGGTTTGGAGTTCGTTGCAACAGCGCCGGGCAATGAAGCCGACAGCTGCAATGATGTGACGCTGTGCACGATTACCCCGCAAACGATTACACCGGAACCGTCAACGATCGTGTTGATGATTGCCGGACTTTCGGCCATTGCCGTTGTTGGTTCACGCCGTCGGAAGACGCGTGGAAGCTTGAACAACAGCGAGGTCTGAACCATGCAATTGACACGCACCAATCGCCTGCGCACCAGCTTCTCGCGCACCGCATTAACGCGCGCAAGTACGCTGCGCACGAACTTCGCGCGCCTCGCAAGCGCACTGCTGCTTGCATTGACTGTTCAGGCGTGTTCTGACAGCAACGTTGTCGCACCACACAACTTTGAAACGGGCGCCGCAGCATTCAATGCAGTTCCAGGCGTTCCGGATTTCCTGGCGCCGTTGGGAACGGGCGTTGCAGTACCGGCCACGTTTGATGCGAACGCCGCAGATCGCGTTGTCGTTTGCACGTGGATCAGCAATACATGCGCTGGTTCGCCCGTTGCGCAGTTTGCCGTAAATCCATCGACTGGTGTGTTGCCGCTTGTCGTCAACACGGCAGCTGGTCGGTATGAGGCAACGCTCAATCTGATGAATACGGCGTTCCTCACGCGCAAGACGTATCGCATTGCCACGATGAAAGGCTCGACGGTTCTCAGTACCGTCCTCGTTGACATCATTCGCGGACGCTGGGCGCTGTCGCGGAACGATGGCACGCTGGCACCATTGGTCGCCGCAACGAATTTGCCGATTCAATTCCACGTGGCGTTGCCAACCATTGTCATCAACGAAGTGGAATCGAACGGTGATGCCGTTGGGGATTGGGTCGAGCTGACCAACACCGGTTCTGCGCCGGTTGATCTCTCCGGTTTCGTGATCAAGGACGACGACCCTACGCACAGCTATACCATTGCTTCTGGCACATCCATCCTGCCAGGACAGTTCATGGCGTTCTACGTGTACCAGAGCTTCGGACTGGGCGCTGCGGACATGGCACGCGTGTTCACACCCAATGGTGCGTTGGTTGATTCGTATGCATGGACGGCGCATGCCGCGACCACGTACGGCCGTTGCCCCGATGCCACTGGTGCATTTACCACGATGACAACCGTTACGCGTGGTGCGGCGAACGATTGCAGCGTGCCCAACACCGTAAAGATCAACGAAGTCGAATCGAGTAGCGGCGTGCCGGGCGATTGGATGGAGGTGATCAACACTGGCGTGATCCCGGTCAACATCTCCGGCTTCCTCGTCAAGGACGACAACGACTCGCACATTTTCACGATTCCGGCGAACACCATTCTCGCCCCGGGACAGATCATGGCGTTCGATACCGAAGTCGCCTACGGATTTGGGGCCCCGGATGCCGTGCGTCTGTTCAACACCAGCGGAACGCTGCTCGATTCGTACGCGTGGGCCACACACGCGACGACCACGTATGGTCGCTGCCCAAGCGGAACGGGCGCATTCACGACGACCACGAGTGTCACGAAGGGTACGGCCAACGATTGTTCGGTTGCAGCCCCGCCGCTCAAGATCAACGAAGTTGAATCGAGCGGTGGCAATCCGGGCGATTGGATCGAGTTGATGAACAGTGGGAATGCGCCGGCAAATCTTGGCGGCTATGTGCTCAAGGATGACAACGACACGCACATCTTCACCATCCCGGCCGGAACGACGATTGGCGCCGGCGCTTATCTCGCGTTCGATGTCGAATCCGCGTTTGGTCTTGGTGCGCCGGATGCCGCGCGACTGTTCGATCCCAACGGTGTGCTGATTGATTA
>JBDTTO010000046.1:0-10799 GCA_039930585.1 Gemmatimonadaceae bacterium | reverse complement strand
CCGAAATACATGCCCATGTGCTGCGCAGTCGAGCCGATATTGTTGGCCGTCTGACCCGTGTACGTAATTGTGGCGGTGGTGCCAACGGCTGAATAACCGAAACTGCCCGTCAACGAGCTGGCAAGATTATTGGTCTCTTCCCACACACCGTGTTGAGCCGATGCAACCATCGGGGTACAGGCAATAGCCAACGCAAACAGTGACGCAAAAGTCTTCTTCATTCGGTGTTCTCCTGGAGGACGAACGAGCGGGGGGTGCCAACGACAATGAAATTATGCTGGCCCTCGGCGTTCGTAGCACGTTTCGTGCCCCGCGTCACATATAGATGCGGCTGCTTCGAAATTCTCACGCAGCTTGTATGCCGATCCGACTAAATCCGTCTAGATGAGCCTGTTGATTTTGAAAAACGATACAAACAATACGGCTGCCACGCACACGAGTGTTTGCGCTGCGAATATCGTCCAATGAAGTCCGGCCCACGCAATTCGACCCGTTAATGCAAAAACGGATACCGTGCATACTGCGAGTCCATACACGAGCCACACTTGATCATTTCCGTACCAGGTCAGTCCCTTGATCAAAGCCATAACGAGTCGTTGCGCCCAGTATCCGGCGACAGAAAGCGCAAATATGAAATTGATGATGGTCACGAGTGGAATCGCCGAGCCGCGACGCCACGCAAGAATTCCAACGGTTACGTGGGCGATTAGCGCCAGCCACGCCAATACTGTGACCGTGGTATTGCTCACCGATTATTCAAGAATCAGCTCGGGTAAAATGTGAACTCAACACCATACGAAATATTTACGCGACACGTTCGTGTTTGGGTTCTGTAAACGCCCACCACAGAAAGATGATCGCGAACAGCAGATCGGGAGAACTCTGCGGAACGACCTTGGACGGAATGTCACCTGATGCCGCGAAAATAACAGCCAACAGGAAGAATCCCAGTTTGCCGAGCGCGCCGACAATCAGCAGCGGGCGATTGATCACCCGCTGACTCGCGAGCCACGCGTACACGCCGCAAAAGAGTCCAATGACGAGAGCAACTTGCGCGATGTAATAAGGCGGACCCGGAATCGGCAATAACGCCGAAGGACGTCCCATGGCGGCCGGAAGAAAAACGGCCACGCCCAGCAAGTTGAGTGCTACTGTAGCCCATAATGCCGATCGGATAATGACGTTTCGCGTCACGTTCTCGAGTGCAGTGAGAAAAGGCGAGCAACGAACAGCGGAACGGAGAATATTACCGACGAATGAACGATGCGCGACGGACGCCGCGATTTTGGTCGTCGTGCAATCGTTGTTGCAGCTCGCTCCCGTCGGGCTTCATCGTGTAAAGCGAAGGTCGCGAGTGATCGTCGGGATTAAACGTAAACGCGAGCAATTTTCCATCCGGCGACCACGCTGGGTCCTGACTATGTCCATTGGGCGGCGTTGGTAAAACCCGCCGATTGGTGCCATCAACGTTCACGACAACGAGTCGAGGCGTTACATCCATCACTTCGAAGTATGCAATCCGGGTGCCGTCGGGCGACCAGGCGGCATCATCTTCAAACGCCGTCGTTGAATTCGTGAGGCGATGTTTATTGCTGCCGTCGGCGTTCATGATCCAGATAGTGAGAAATCCACCAGTGCTGCTGGACCACGAGATCTGCCGGCCGTCGGGTGACCATGACGGCGAACGATCCACAATTACAAGCGGCAACGGTTCAATCGTCAGCGCCATTTGATTGGAGCCGTCGCGGTTCATGATGTAGATATTTTCACCGACGTCCCGACTGCTGACAAACACAATGCGCGAACCATCAGGCGAAATTGCCGGCTGTTGGTCGATATCGACGCCATTCGTCAGATCGGTTTTCGTTCCGGTGACTCGATCAACCAGTGAAATTGAAGTGCCGCCATTGTCCGCAATTTTCGCATAGGCAACATATCGGCCATCAGCGGTCGCGACCGGATCCAATCCCATACCTATTCCAAATCCAAGTGGGACTGGCGGGCCGCCTTCAAACGGTTGAATGAGCAGCGTGGCCGACGCGACCGTTGAATACAAAAGATCGTACATCGGTGCCGTTTGATTTGGTGCGCCTGGCGAATCGCACGCCGAAGCAACAAACACTGACAGAACAGCAACCAACGATACTGAAATACGGCTGTGCTTCATGTTTGAAAGTATCTGGGGCGGGAGTGCGTCGCGCGAACGTACGATGTGTAAACAGAGCTCGGCACGGCGACCAGCGAGAGATGGATCAGGTGACCCTCTCACTACTGAATTCAGCGCGATTTTTCTGTTTTTCGCGACACACTCACATCCAACGTGATCAGACTTTCGGGCGACGCTCGCTTGGAAAGTCCACGATATGTTCCCACTCGCTGGCGTCCGATCTAGTCACTACGGCAACGACTGGTTCCGTATCACTCAGGTTGCACACTTCGTGCGGAATGCCGGGCTCGATGTAAATGAAATCGCCGGCCTTGTTGTCAACTTTGTGTTCGAGTGACGGCCCATATTCATGCCGAACATTGCCTTCGAGGATATACAACATCACTTCGAAGTCCACGTGAATGTGCGCGTAGGCCACACCACCCGGTGGAATGGTTGCAACGTTCATCGACAATTTTTTTGCGCTGGTGTTCTTTGCGGATAACCCGGTCTTGTACCGAATGCCGTTCCATCCGCGCGTGATTCCGCTGCCTCGCAATACCGCAATGCCGTCGTGGGCTTCGGTCGCGGCGATGTCAGATGATTCTGGTGTCATGATGTTTGGCGTGAGTGTCAGAAAGACTTGAAGCAATCGTACGGGCGGTGACGAATGGTCTTGGTCGTACCTCCATAACGCCCCGGAAAAGTAGCCGTTTCACCCCCGGGTCGGATCTCCGAAAGTTTTCGGTTGACAAATCTGCCCGGACGTGACACTATCTCCGAAAGTATTCGGAGATAGTCATGCGCGTCGCGTTTACGGAGCGGGAACTCGACATCATGGCCGTGTTGTGGTCGAATGGACCATCAACGGCTGCGGAGGTGCGGGGATATCTCTCGGACGACATCACGCACAATACCGTGCAGAAGATGTTGAGCATCCTGGAAGAGAAGGGACACGTCGCTCACACCGACGAAGGGCGCATGCATCGGTTTCACGCCCTGGTCGAACGCGAAGAAGCCGGTACGAGCGCGTTTGGTCGGCTGATGGACAAGATGTTCAATGGCTCTGCCGAAGCGCTGCTGCTGCATTTTGTGCGCGATCGCCGCTTGACGCGATCTGATCTCGAACGCATTCGGAGTGTGCTGGACGATCGTATTGAGGGCAAGAATCAAACCGAAAGCGCTCCCCCCGAAGCCACCACACGTCGCAAATCGACTCGGCGCGGAGAACGCAAATGATTATTCACAAAGGAGCGCGAGAAATAATCTCGCGCTCCTTTGTGTTCAGCATCGAAGAAGTTGCGTCAACCCGAAATCGTCGACAGAAATTCATCCAGAATGCGATTGAATTCATCGGCCTGGTCGAGATGCGTCCAGTGACTGGAATCATCAATGATTCTGACCGGCAAACCAGGGATCAGTTTGTGCAGCGCAAACGGTGTGTCGCCCGCCCGCGCAATCACACTGAGTTTGGGGCCGTCGTACTTCTTCAAATCGGGCAACGGATCATACGCAAACGTCGCGCGAATCATCGCGAGTGACGTCTCCTTGTTCAGCACTTCGCGATCATGTTTCACCAACGCATGCGTAGCGGGCGTGGCGTGATCGAGCAAACGCACCCAATACTCGGTCATCTTCGTCGCGTAGTCGTTCTCCAGCGCTTCCAGCATCGGCTTCGCCATCTTGTCATCCATCTTGCCGCCAGCACCTTCCACCAATAAACCCGCGACACGATCAGCGTGCGAACCAGCGTAGGCGATTGCTGCCGCGGCACCCATTGAATGTCCAACGAGTACAAATCGATTAAGCGCCAGCTTGTCGGCCACCACGCCAATGTCATCGGCAACCGCTTGAATGGAATAGTCGTTGGTCGCGGACGGGTCGGACTGTCCGTGACCGCGCCAGTCGAACGCGACCGCCCGGCGCGATTCGCGCAGATGTTCAAGTTGCGGCCGCCACTGCTCGGCACTGCCCGCAAAGGAGTGAGCGAACAACACGGGCAACGCGCTTCCATTGCCACCGTCGTTCACCGACAGATTTCCCGCAAACCCTTTTACTGTGACATCATGTGATGTGGCAGTCGACGACATCATGCACCTCCTGAATGATTCCTGATTCGACCCGAACGGATCGCACCGGGTTCCGATTACGCGGCACGGCGGCTGTGACAATCCCAGAGCTGTGATTCACGTCGCATGGGACAGGCCGAACCGGAGCGGAGTTGAGTGTCCCCAGACCATTTTTACGCCGTGACGCCCGACGCTTACTCAACGGGCCGGCTGCCAGTAGAATCTTGACAGTGCCGCTCCACGTATTTGAGCGGATCTGTGGAAGCTCGTTCGTCTCCTACTCAAAAATCGTATGGACTTTCGTCTGAATTTTTCTCGATCGCGGTTGTTGCTCCCGTTGGCTGGCGCGCTGTTCGCCATTTCGGGATGCGCGCACAACGCCGCTATGACACCCCCAGCCACCGCGGCCGCCCCGTCTGCCGCGCCCGATCCTCGTGTTGGCTTGCGCGCTGGCATGATGGACGCGGCCGAAGCGTCATCGAACATGCGCGTGATGTCGAAAACGCAGCCTTCGGAAAAGTTTATGGGCGCCACGAACTCCGATCTCGCGTTCACTGGCAAGTATGCAATTCAAGGCAGCTACAATGGCTTCCAGGTTTGGGATATTTCAAATCCTTCCAAGCCGAGTTTGACCACGGCGTATTTCTGTCCGGCGTCGCAGAGTGATGTGTCGGTTTACAAGAATCTTCTGTTCGTCTCCGGCGAAGCGAACTCGGGCCGACTTGATTGTGGTGCGCAGGGTGCGCCAGGCCCAGTGAACAAAGAGCGTCTCCGCGGCATTCGCATCTTTGACATTTCCGATATCAAAAATCCGAAGTACATCGCAAACGTGCAAACGTGCCGCGGTTCGCACACGCACACTGTGCTCGAAGATCCGAAAGATCGCGACAACGTCTACATCTACGTTTCGGGTTCGGCTGCAGTGCGACCGGCTGAAGAACTTGCGGGTTGCGTTAATGCAGCGCCGGAAAAGGATCCGAATTCGGCGATGTTCCGCATTGAAGTCATCAAAGTGCCGTTGGCCGATCCAACAAAGGCAGCAATCGTTGCTTCGCCGCGCATCTTTCAGGATCTCAAAGGCATCGCATCGCACGGGCCCGGCGAAGCCGACAAGGCCGCGGCCGCAAAAACTCTTGCTGACGCGAAGGCCAGTGGACAATTCACTGCGGATATTTTTGGTGACATTGTCGTCGTGCCGCCAACATTCACAAAGCCTTTGCTCGACAGCATCGTGAAGGCGCGAAGCGGTACAGGCGCCGCAACCGCAGCTGACAGCGCAGCATTGCGCGCAGGGCTTCCCGCAATCATTGCGAAGATGATCGGACCGGCCGGCGAACACAAAGGTCCCAATCAATGCCATGACATCACGGTGTATCCCGCACTCGGTTTAGCCGGCGGCGCATGTGAAGGTTATGGACTGCTGCTCGACATCAGGAATCCAACGAATCCCGTGCGCATTGGCGCAGTTGCCGATTCAAATTTTTCGTACTGGCACTCCGCAACGTTCAACAACGACGGCACGAAAGTGTTGTTCTCGGACGAATGGGGCGGCGGTGGCGCACCGAAGTGTCGCGCTGGCGACAAAAAAGAATGGGGAGCCGACGCCATCTTCGAATTGCAGAACGGCAAGATGGTATTCAAGAGCTACTACAAACTGCCCGCAGCACAGACCGCCGAAGAAAATTGTGTTGCACACAACGGTTCACTGATTCCAATTCCTGGCCGCGACGTCATGGTGCAGGCGTGGTATCAGGGCGGCATCTCGGTGTTCGATTGGACCGACGCATCAAATCCAAAAGAGATTGCGTCGTTCGATCGCGGCCCCGTTGACGGCACGAAGATGGTGATGGGTGGTTCGTGGTCAGTGTATTGGTACAACGGCGCAATCGTGAGTTCAGAAATTGCGCGCGGTCTCGATATCACCGAGCTCACACCAAGTCAGTACATCTCGCAAAACGAAATCGATGCGGCCAAGACGGTGCATTACGACTATCTGAACGCACAAGGTCAGCCAAAAATGATCTGGCCACCGAGCTTTGCATTGGCTAAGTCGTACGTCGATCAGATGGAACGCAAAGGCTGCCTCAAAGCCGATCGCATCGCCGCAATTCGCTCCGGATTGGCTACCGCCGAAAAGGCGAGTCCCGCTGCACGTCGCGATGGACTGAATGCGATGGCCTCGCAGGTTGAATCCGAAGCGAAGGGTTCATGCGACGCACCGAAGATGCAGAAGCTTGCGGGCGCGATGAAGGATCTGGTTGGAGCAGTTCCCTGAGTACGTAACGTTTCACAAGAACGAGAGAATCAACGAGCCCCAGAGCGATGAGTTCTGGGGCTCGTTGCATGTGCGAACGTCAGTCCGCGCGCATGGCAACCAACGGATCCACGCGCGTGGCGCGAAGTGCCGGCACCAAACACGCCGCAATCGACGCAATGGCGAGCAGCGCTGCGGAACGAAAGACAATCAATGGATCGGTGGCTGACACTTGATACAGTGAAGCCGCAATCATGCGACTCAATGCAAATGATGCAATCAGGCCAATCGACAGCCCAACCACGGGAAACACCATTCCTTCGCGCACGACCATTTGAACAACTGCGCGTTTGCTGGCGCCGAGTGCGAGGCGAATTCCCATCTCGCGTGTGCGCTGATTGATGGCGTACGATACCACGGCATAAATGCCACTGGCCGACAACAACAACGCCAGTCCGCCAAAAATGCCAAACAGAAATGCATCGAATCGCTGGCGCGTCCACGACTTTCCAACGAGCGCGTCCATGGATTGCACCTCACGCAGCGCAATGTCAGGCGCGAAGGTTTTCATTGCCGCGCGCACAGCACCGATCAAGGCATTTGGATCGCCGAGTGTGCGCAGAAATACGACGCGTGATGCGTAGGTGAACTGCGCATACGGCGTGTAGAAATCAGCGCGAAACGGTTCCTGATCAAGCGGCCGATACGCCACATCACCGACGACACCAATTATCTCGGCACTTCGCTCCGGGCTGTTGAAGCTGCTGCCACCGTCAAACCACACGCGTTGCCCGATTGGATTTTGTCCGGGCCAGAAACGTTTCGCAGCGAGTGCGTTTACGATGACAACACGCGGCTGTCCATCAACATCATTGCTTGTAAATGTGCGACCAGACAACACGGGAATACCCAGCGTCCTGAAATGGTCGGGCGCAACGTAATGTCGCAGCACCGGCGGTTGAAGATCCTGCGCAACCGGCGGTCGGCCAATAATGACGAGGGTGCTGCTGGCGCTGCCACTTACCGGTGCACCACCATCCACCGTTGTGGAAACGACGCCAGGAATTGCGTTGAGTGCGTCCAACACACTTGAAACGAACGCAGGTGCCTTTTCCACTGGTACGCGAGCTTCTCCCACGCGAAGGTCAAACGTCAACACGTGTGAACCGTCAATGCCAATATCCGTAGCGCGCATTCGGGCGAAACTGTCAATCATGAGACTGCCAGCCAACAACAGTACTATCGCCAACGCGCCTTCAATAGCGACGATCACGCCACGCGCATTCGGTCGACGCAGCGTTGCACCGCCCATCGTGTAGCCGCGCGCTCCGTCTCGCAAATTCTGAGACATGTCGAGCTTGAGTAAACCCGCCGCTGGCGCCCAGCACACCAGCACCGTGGTGCACACAATGAGTACAAATGCAAATGCGATGCTTCGAATTCCAAACGTTGGTTCCGCGAACGATGCAATCGCACTGTTGCCTTGCGTACTCCACAGCTGATCTGCAGCGGGCAGGAACGCGTTTGCCCAGAATGCGAACATGATCCCCGCCACTCCGCCAAGCGCGACAAGCAATACGCTCTCCGCCAACACATCGGGAAACAGGTGGCGAAGCGACGCGCCCAGTGCCTGCCGAACCGCAACTTCGCGTCGCCGAGCGGCCGATCTTCCAAGAAGGAGACTGGCTACATTGGCGCAGGCCAACAAATGCAAAAATGCAACCGCGAACAACAAAGTGAGCACCGACCGACGTGTTGCTTTTGTGGTGCGCAATTCATTTACAGGAGTGATGACCGCGCCGGACTTCAATCCGTCGTCGGGAGTGCGAATTGGCGTCGCTGCGTACACTGCAGGGCCAAGCAATTGCATTTCGGCCCGGGCCTGCTCGAGCGTGACATTTGGTTTGAGCCTGGCCACAACTTTGATGAAGTCCTGGTCGGTGGTGAGATATTCCGGATACGTAAGAGCGGGCGCCATTGTCGTTGGCAGCCAGAGTTGCGCGTTGTCCGATAGTCCGCGAAATCCAGTTGGTGCAATGCCAACGACCGTGTGGGAATAGTTGTTCAGTGACAGCGTCGATCCAATCACGTCAGGCCGGCCGCGCAAACGTTGTTGCCAGAATGTATGCGAAATAACAACAACAGGGTGCGCGCCCGCAGCGGAATCGTCGGCAGCCAGAAACAGTCGACCTTTTTCCGCACCAACACCAAGCAACGGAAAATATTCCGGCGACACAAACTCGGCTTGCACGAGTTCCGGATCACCGACACCCGTAAGTGTTGGCGACGCTGTGGTGTAATTCGCAATATGCGAAAAACTTTTGGCGCGATGTTTCAGTTCCTGAATTCGCGCGTACGACCAACTCGCTTTGCGCTCGACCACGTTTGGTGTTTTGTGAGTGCTGTTCACCACCAGCAATCGATCGGCGTCGTCTAGCGGCGGTGAACGCCACAGCGCGGCGTCAGCCAGGTTGAATGCGGTGGTCAACGCAGCAACACCAATCGCCACAAATGCAATAATGGCGAAGGACGTCGCGCGATTTCGCAGCGCTCCATTAACGGCAGGACGAAGAATCATGCGTGGCAACCGGCAGGACGGTGAGAACCCGAAATGTGGCAAGACAAGAATGAATGTCCGCCGCGAGACTCTCAATAGGATGCCGCTCGCCGGGTTCGTGTTACATCAGTTTTACCGATTAAACTCGCATTTCGAATTGATTAGGCACCTCCTCCCCATGGCAACCTGTTCGCATTGTGTGCAAGACAGGCCTCGACTGGCGTCTCCTCGTGAGCACGTTCGCGGCTGACACACTCTTGCAGGGGGAATTCGCATGTCGAAATACATCTGGCCGGTGGCGCTGATAACCACGATGGGCGGCACAAGTCTGCAGGCGCAAAGTACCGTTACAACACCGGCCACTCAGAAGACCGAGGTTCCCGTGCAGAGCGTCATGCTGTTTTCATCGGGTGTTGGATTCTTCGAGCACGCGGGAACGGTGCGCGGCAACAGTGCCACGGAATTGCGATTCAAGACCGCACAAATCAATGACATTCTCAAATCATTGGTGCTGCAGGATCAGGACGGCGGTCGCGTAACGGCAATTACGTATCCGTCACAAGATCCCGTTTCGAAAACGCTTCGCAGCTTTCAAGTCGACATCACATCAAATCCGAGTCTGGGCAGTCTGCTCAATCAATTGCGAGGCGCTCGCGTATCTGTGCAGTCGCGTACTGAACGCATTACTGGCTCGGTGCTTGGTGTGGAATCGCGAACAGAAGTCACCGGTGACAAATCAACGCAGACGCCAGTCCTGAATCTCTTGACCGGCGCAATGATTCGCGCAATCGAACTTCCGTCCATTACAAGTCTGTCGCTCGAAGATCCACGCTTGCAGGACGAACTCACCAAAGCACTTGGTGCACTCAGCCAGGCGCGCGACAAAGACAAGAAGCCCGTTACCATCAGCTTCAACGGGAGTGGTGAACGACGCGTGCGAATTGGTTACGTCGTCGAAACACCAATCTGGAAAACCAGCTATCGCCTGTTGCTCGATGACAAAGTGAATCGCATTCAGGGTTGGGCCATTGTCGAAAACCAAACGGAAAGCGACTGGAACGATGTCTCGTTGTCACTCGTGAGTGGCCGGCCAATGTCGTTCATGATGGATCTATATCAACCACTATATCTCACTCGGCCAACTGTTACACAGGAACTGTTCGCCGGATTGCGCCCGCGTATGTACGATGCCGGAATGGAAAATCGCGCGGACAGTACGGTTGAGGACTTTTCCGGAAGAGGAGTAGCAGGTGGAAGGGCCAGCGGGGTTGGGAACGGACCAGGGCAGGGCCAAGCCCAGCGTGCAGTAACGGACCAATCCTACCGTCTCGAGGGCCGAGTTGCGGGCATGCAAACAACGACCACGTCAGTTGCATCGGTGGCGTCGCCATCAGCACCGGCGAACTACGCAGCCTCGGTACGATCAAACGCGAATGCCGAACGAATGGGTGAACTTTTTCAATATTCGGTTGGTAACGTCACGCTCGCACGACAGAAATCTGCCATGTTGCCGATCATCACTGACACGATTGGTATTGACCGCTTGTCGATTTACAACGCAAGCGTGCTGGCGCGAAATCCTTTGAACGGCGTGCGTCTCAAAAATACAACCGGCAAACATTTGCTCGAAGGTCCCGTGACCGTGCTTGATCAGAATCGGTACGCCGGCGACGCGCAGATCAATAACGTTCCGCCGGGACAGCAGCGACTGCTGAGCTACGGAATCGATCTTGAAATGATCGTCGAGGACCTCAGCACATCCGTCGCATCCAC
>JBDTTO010000045.1:0-10818 GCA_039930585.1 Gemmatimonadaceae bacterium | reverse complement strand
ACCAACGCCTGATTCATTGCCCTCGGCATCTTCAGTGACGATTGGTGTGAGTGGCGAGATCCTGATAATGCGCTCGGGATATCTTTCAACCGATCGCGAAAGTGTCTACGACGTTTTTGATCCTGCCGGACATTGGCTGGGCGAGCTGCGGTTTGCGCGCCGCACTTCCATTTTCGAGGTCGGACGCGATTACATCACGACGATTCGATACGACGAACTTGACGCACCGCACGTAGAAGTATTCCGCTTGCACAAATAGATCCTTCACACAGGCATCTCGCGTGAGCATCAACATTCGTCGTTTGACGCAAGACGATCTCGCCGTACTTCAGCTACTCGCCGCCGAAGACGGAGACTTCGACATTGATGGGCGCGGCGAACCTATCGAGCCACCCGATCCCGTGCGTGCGCGGGAATACTTGTCAAATCCGACGGTGTTGTTCTGGGTGTCCATGGACGGCGACGTTATCACGGGATTTGTGCAGTGCCTCGTGCTGCCCATTCGCACGGGACGCGGCCGCGAAATTCTCGTCTACGAAATTGGCGTTCGCAAAGCGTATCGCCGAATAGGCATTGGTATCGCGCTCATGACACACTTGGAGTCATGGATGCGTGAAAATGATGTCGAAGAAATGTGGTTGGCCGCCGACAATCCGGGCGCCGAACGTTTTTACGAAGCGTGCGGATATACGCGAACAGGACCACAATTTTTCCAACCGGTGTACATGTCACGTGAGCTGGAATAAAATCAGCGCGACACGAAGCCGTGGCCCCGTGTCGCGCTGATTTGCAAACAGTAGTTCTTGAACGACTTTATTTATTCCACACCAAGTTCGGTGATCTTCAACGTGTCGTACTTGCGCAGAACAGTCGGATGCAACGGCTTGAGAGCATTCGTGGCATGCGTTGTCTGTTCGTCTTCCGGCGCATACGCCAAGACAAACGCCGAACCGGCTCGTGCAAGATTGATAATCGCTTCTGCATCCTGCGCTTCATCGGTGTAAAGGCGCGACCACTTCTCACCGAGCCGGGACAGCAGTCCCTGTTCTGAATGTGCGGCCGTGTCAAAATCAACGACGTCGTGTCCAGCCGTAACAATTACGTCATCGCTTGCAAATCCGGCAGCACGCAGCGCTTCATCGGCGCGGGCCGCGTCGGCGTCACTGCTGAACACCGCCAGCACGTAGTTTTTCGGAAAGAATGAACCGAACGACTGCGCGCCGTCTTTGAGGGGCGCAGCCGGTTTATCAGTTTGTTTGAGCAGGCTATCGGACATAGTCGTGGAGGAAGAGTGGTGCGGGACACATTCGAACCTGCCATCAGGTGAATGCACGGGCTCTCAGTAGAACACACGGGATGTGTGTTTGCTCCAATGTGACCGTTGCTGGCAGACAAGATTAGTTGTTCATTTCCTTGTGGTTGTTTGTCACACTTCATGGAAAGATTGAGTCATGAAATATCAGACTTCGGGAGCGCTGATTCGGGTGATCACTGAAATGAAGCGCGGCGTTACGGCACTGCTCCTTGTTGCGGCTGCGCGCAGCGCGCTTGCAGCGCAATCACAGATTCCGCTGCGGGAAGTGTCCGCTCCGGAGCTGATCAGCAGCGTCTTCTTTGGATACGTCTCTGGAGTTCGGCCGCTATCCAATGGAATGGTGCTCGTCAATGACGGAGGTCGACGTCAGCTTGTCGCACTGGATGCCGCGTTGAACCTGAGGGTTGTAGTGGTTGATTCGTTTGCCAACGGTCCAGGATATGGTCGCATGCCAGCCATCTTCTCGGCGTATCGCGGCGATTCGCTCATTCTGATCAATCGAACGTCCATGACAATCATCAATCCGAGTGGGCGCCTGGCCAGTTGGACGCCGGTACAGATGCAGCCATTGCTTCAGTCAATTTCTGGCAACAGTAACAGCATTGGTACCGACAAGGACGGAAATTTCATCTATCTCGCGAACTTGTCTCAACCGCGATCGGCGCCCGGCGACAATCTCCCGCCACCTGCCGGTCAAATAGTGAATACGAACTTTAGTAATCGGCGGACGAAAATGCTCGCCAAAATTGCGATGGAAGAGGGTGGTTCGTTTTCGATGCTACGCTTGCCTGATGGAAGAATGGTCGCGCGAACCGTACTCAATCCGCTGCCAAAAATTGAAGAGTTTGTTGTGCTCTCTGACGGAACGGTCGCGATCGTTCGGCAAGGCAATTACCACATTGAATTCGTCAGAACAGACGGCAACGTGGATTCATCGACAGCACTGCCATTTGCGTTTAGAACAATGAGCGAGGCTGATCGGCAAGGCGTCATTGATTCTGCGCGCAACGCCCAGCTGCAGGCGGAGGCGAAAGGAGTCGTGACGTCCGAACGACAAGGTCCAGCGGCATACGCTCAGGCATCTGCGGGTGCAACACCAACCGCCTCCGTACCACTTCCCGTTAGTGCGGCTGATCTCTCATACGTTTCTGCCAGCGCGCTGCCGGAGCGTTACCCTCCGCATCTTCCCGGAGGTGTCAGTGCAGATGCGAACGACAATATCTGGATTCGCACCACGGCGGCAGATCCACGAAGTGCCGGCGCTACCGTGTACGACGTTGTGAACAAGAAGGGTGAACTGTTTCAGCGTGTGCGAGTGCCATCTGAAAAAAGAATTGCAGGTTTTGGCCCCGATGGTGTGTTGTATGTGTCGCACGAAACTGCGCAAGGCTGGACTGTTGAGCGAGTGCGCATCGTTCGTTGACATTCGCGTACGGCGGAAACCGAAACGCGGCGACCAATCGAATGGTCGCCGCATTTTTGTTTTCATCGTTACAACATCATTCAATCACTCCGTATCGCCACCAGCGGATCCACGCGCATTGCCCGCTGTGCCGGAATCAAACACGCGAGCAACGCCACCACGATGATTGACATCCCAACCGTGACGTAGATAATTGGATCGGTAGGCGACACATCAAACAACAGTGATCGTGTAACGCGACCCAATGCGAATGCACCGACGACACCAAGTGCCAATCCGGCCGCCGCAATCGACATACCCTGACGCACCACCAACTTCACGATGCCGCCAGCGCTCGCGCCCAATGCGACGCGAATTCCGATTTCGCGCTGACGTTCGGTTACGAGATACGACAGCACGCCGTATGTACCAATCGCTGCCAACGCGAGCGCAACCGCGGCGAAAATGCCGAGCAACAGCGACAAGAAGTGTTGGCGACTGACCGAGGCGCCGAACACCGATTCCATACTGCGCAATTGTACAACTGGCAACGCTGGGTCCATCGCGCGTACTGCAGATTGAATTGTCGGGGCCAAGCTCTCCGTCGTACGCTTTGATCGCATCACAAAGTTGTACGAGTTTGGTGCGCCGGCCTGGAAACGCGGTTCCTGTTCGTAGTTGAAATACAACTCCGTGCCTGGTTTTTGATCGAGGCCGCCCTGTTTCGTGTCTTTGGAAACGCCAACAATCGTAAACCATGGTGCAGACGTGTCTCTGCCCTGCGGACGAATACGCCGACCGAGCGGACTTGATTTCGGATAGAAGCGTTTCGCGGTTGTCTCGTTGATGACTGCGACGGCGCCACCAATTGCATCACCTTCATTGAATCCGCGACCTTCGACCATCGGGATCTTCATCGTGTCGAAGTAACGTCCGCTCGCTTCGTTGTAATAATCCACGTTCTGATTGGGATCTGTTGGTCCATTCGGAACGTTCTCAAACTGCGTGTCATTCGCGTTCACCTGACGGTTTGGTGGCATGCCCGTCATCGCTCCGACCATTTGCACGCCTTGCGTTTTCTCCAGCGTGCGAATGAGATTTGCCGCGAACTGTGCGCGCTGCAGCGGCTCGCCATACGTAGCCTGCGGCAGATACACACTGAACGTGGTCAGATTGTTGGCGTCGAATCCAGCATCGACCGTCGTGAGGTTGCGGAAGCTCTTGAGCAACAATCCCGCGCCGATGACAAGAATCACTGCCAACATGATTTCACCGGCCACAAGACCGCGACGTACATTGTGGCGCGTCATGCTGGCTGTACTGCGCGTGCCACCCTCCTTGATAGCGCTGGCGATCGCTTTCTGCCCGAGATGCAGCAGCGGAGCAAGACCAAATACGGTCGCAGTCAACAACGCAATCACGGTCGTAAACATCAACACGCGCGGATCAACAGTGATTTCGGTGCTGCGCGGAATGCTGTCTGGATTTGCAGCGAGCAGCGCGACTAATCCCCATTTGGCCAACAACAATCCAAACGCACCACCCACCAACGTCAGCACCAATCCCTCAGCCATGAACTGACGCAGAATTGTTGCACGACCCGCGCCCAACGCGGTGCGAATTGCGAATTCTTTGTGACGGCCTTCAGCACGTACCAGCAGCAGATTTGCAACGTTCGCGCATGCAATCAACAGTACCAGTACGACGGCGCCCTGCAGAATCCAGAGTGAGCGCGCCACGTTGCCAATTACTTCGTCGCGTAGCGGTGCGAGCTGAAGGTTGTGCGTCGAATCGTTGAATACGTGCGTTGAAGTTGTGGTGAGCTTACCCCATTCGCGTACCATCGATTTGAGCTCGGACTGCGCTTGAGCAACGGTCACCGTTGGCTTCATGCGACTAACGAGATACAAAAAGTGCGAGCCGCGATTCTGCATGTTGGTCGGATCGAGTCCGATGGGAATCCAAACGTCCGCGTGTGTGTCGTGCAGGTCGAGACCCGCAGGGGCGACGCCAACCACCAACCGCTTCCGTCCCTGAATGTCAATTTGTTTGCCAACGATTGCCGCGTCAGATGCAAACGTGTTGCGCCACAAGTTTTCGGAGATAACAACCACTGGCTCCACGTTCGGCAGATCTTGCGCAGCAGTAAATCCACGACCAAGCCGCAACGGTACGCTCAGTACATCAAACATGTTCGCCGTGACGGCCAGCGCTTTTACTCGTTGTGGGCGCGTGCCTTCGCTCACGTTTACTTCAGTCGCGCGGTACGCAGCAATTCCTGAGAACGACTTGGCGCGTTCTTTCAGTTCGAAATATTCCGGTGGTGATACCCAGAATTTGTCGAAACCCATTCGCGGAAATGTGCTGGTAAGGAACACCAATTGTTGCGGTGCGGGATACGCGAGCGGCTTGAGCGCCACTGCATTGATCACGCTGAAGATTGCGCTGGTTGCACCAATGCCGAGTGCGATTGTGAGCACGGCAATCGCGGCAAATCCTGGTGAACGGCGCATCAATCGCAGACCGTGCTTCAGGTCGCGTCCAAAGTTTTCGAGTCCCATGCCTGGTCGCACATCGCGCACCTGACTCTTCACGTTTTCGATGCTGCCAATTTTCACCAGCGCTGCCCGTCGCGCGTCCTGCGGCGTCATGCCGTCCTGGACGTTCTGCGCAATGAGCAGCTCGAGGTAGGTGTGAAGTTCTTCATCCAACTCAGCTTCGACAGCGGCGCGACCGGTGAGATTGCGCGCTCCGGTTTTCACCTGTGAAATGAGTGACATGTCAGACCGCCTCCAGGGCGTAGCCAATTGCGATTGAAATGCGCTTCCAGTTTCCTGTTTCTACATCGAGCTGCTTTTGGCCGGACACCGTGAGTTTGTAGTACTTCGCTCGGCGGTTGTTTTCGGAGGCGCCCCATCGCGATGACAATCGACCGGCGGCTTCGAGTCGATGGAGCGCTGGAAACAGCGAACCGGGTCCGGGATCGAATGTGCCGCGCGTGATCTGTTCAACGCGTCGCGAAACGCCCAGCCCGTGGAGTTCGCCGAGGGCCAGCGCCTTGAGGATGAGCAGGTCGAGCGTACCCTGCAGGAGGTTTGTCTGGGAGGAGGCCACGGTCGTATCGGGTGTCGATAGGAGGGAATATGCGGCTGTATCGGATGGCGATAGGAGTGGATACGAACTTGAGACAGTGGGAGTTTCGAAAGGGTTTCAGACTATTTCTTGCGGGGCAGCGTGCGAACAAACGTCGTGCACGCGGTAATCCATTCATCCAATGCCTCGTCCGACTCAACGCCCGCCTCGTCAATGTAGACGTAACCGCGCATCGGTTTGCCGGTGAAGTCCATTGGCCGCACGTGTTTACGCCGCAGGGCCGCCTCGTATGCGTCGGGGCCAATTCGTGCCATTAGTTGTTCTTTGGCGAGGCCGATCGCCATGTGCCCATCGACCATGAATGCGATGCCACCGAACATGCGTTTTTCGGTGGTGCCCACCGGGAGCGCACTGGATTCGCGGATGCGTTGGGCGAGTCCTTCGTCGTAGGGCATGGTGTGAATGCGATAATGGATGGACGGTGACGGTCTCGGGAAAAGATATTGTCTCAGAATAGAAGCGCTTGACAAACGAGTAAGCCACGACTTACCATAGATCATGCTGATGTCCGACGCAGTACTTACCGCCCTTGCCGACCCGACGCGGCGCAGGATTTTCGAGGCGCTACGCGAAGGCCCCGATACGGTGAAGGGGCTCGCAGCTCGCCAACCCGTTAGTCGTCCAGCGGTCTCACAGCATCTCAAGGTGCTGGAGCAGGCCGGCCTGGCCGGAGTGAACCCGGTCGGAAAACGGCGCTTCTATTACATCCGTCGAGAAGGGCTCGAGCAGCTGCGTGAATACGTGGAGAGTTTCTGGACCGACGCACTGTCTGCCTATGCCACCGAAGTCGAGCGCCGAGTAAATTCGGCCGCGCAAAATTCCACAACCGTTTAAACGGAGCCGTAAATGCTTGCACCCATTGTGCGCGTCGTCGAAGTGCCGTGTTCGCAGCAGATGGCGTTCAACATCTTCATTGAAGACATGCCGCGCTGGTGGCCGCTTGATCGCTTCTCGATGTCTCGGCAGCGCAAGCAAACCGCTCAAGGTTTGAAAATTGATGCGCGACTTGGCGGCCACATTGCGGAAATCACGGAGGACGGCACAGAAGATGTGTGGGGTACTTTCTCGGCATTCAATCCATTCGCATCACTCGCGATGGATTTTCACATGGGCATGCCTGCAAGTAACGCGAGTCTGGTTGAAGTGACCTTTGATGTCATAGCCGAGAAATCGACGCGGGTCACGTTGCGACACAGTCGATGGGAAGCGTTTGGTGATATGGCCGAGATGATGATCAGTGGCTACAACACAGGTTGGACACAGATTTTTGAGAAGGCGTACGCGGCGGCGTGTGTGGCGAAGTCGTAGCGGATTTCCTGAGGAGTTGCACGCTGGCACAACTCACTCCGTCCGCAACGCATCCAGCGGATCAATCCTTCCCGCACGCAACGCCGGCAGCGCGGTCGCAACAAACGCCACTGCGATCAACAGCACACCAACGCCCGCGTACACGCTGACATCGCGCGCCGACGTGTCGAACAACATGGGTTCGACAAACCTGCTGGCCGAAAGCGCGAGCAATTCACCGATAGCAACGCCGAACACCGCCATCAACAAACTGCCACGCAGCACCAGCGACGAGATGTCCGCCGCCTGCGCGCCCAATGCAATACGCACGCCGATTTCGCGCTGGCGATCGGCAATGAGATACGAAATCACGCTGTATATACCAACGGCCGCAACCAACAGTGCGAGCAGCCCCGAGATCGCAAATACAACCGCGCCAAGACGCCACGGACGTGATTGCGGGTCAATCTGTTCCTGAACGGTGGCTGCATTGAGATATTGGATTGAAGCGTCCGCGCGGAGCAACCGTTTGCGCAGTTCTGGAAAAAGCGCGTGTGGATCGCCAGCACCGCGCACCAACAGCGTCGGCCCACCGAAACCAATTTCCTGACCAAGCGGAATGTAGTAATGCATGGTCGGCTCTTCGCGCAGTTTGTTACGATGCGTATTTTCGGCAACTCCAACAATGCGCGCACACGGTACGCTGTCCGCAAACGGCTGCAAACATTTGCCGATCGGATCGGCGTTGGGCCACATGGTTTCGGCCATCGTTGCATTCACAATGGCGACTCGTTCCGAACCCACGCGATCGGCAGACGTAAAACCTCGACCGCGCAAAATGTGCGTTCCGACTGTCGCAAAATAGTCGCTGCTGACGGCGCTTTAACTCGCGCCGCCCGTTGAGAGGCGTGGCAGTGAATCGATTCCCGGAATTCGCAACTTCACTGAGAAGCGATTGCCAAACGGCATTCCAACGGCCACGGCCGCGTGTTGCACACCTGGCGTTGCCGCGAGATCCGGCAGCACACTTGTGAGGAAATTCCGGCGGCGCGCCCGTTCAATATTGCGCGCAGCTTCGTCAGTACCCGCACGCAAATTTGAACGACTGATACCAACCGTTAATACGCGATCAGCATCGATTCCCAGATGAAGCGATCGCACCTGCCACAAACTTTTAACGAACAGGCCCGCGCCAACAAGCAGTGTCACGGAGAGTGCGGCCTGCGCGATCGTCAATCCAGATCGCACGTATGAATGTCTGCCGCCCCCTTCGCGCACACCCGACTTGAGCGAATTGGACAAATTTGGCCGACTGATTTTCCACGCGGGAATTAGCCCAATTACCATGCCCGTAACACCAGCGATGACAATCGAAGCGGCGAGCACACGAACGTCGACCGGTGAACTTGTCCACTCGACATACGTGAATACGGATGAACGCGCCAGACTACCAACAAAGTACGCGATGGCCGTACCAACCGTCGCGCCAGTTACCGACAACATGAGCGATTCCAGCAACAGCAATCGGATAATCCGGAATCGATTAGCACCAAGCGCTGCGCGAATTGCCATCTCGCGTCCGCGCCGGACACCGCGTGCGATCAGCAAATTCGCAACGTTTGCGCATGCAATAAGCAACACGAGAATTGCGACACCGCTCAACCACTGCAGCACCCGTATGTCCATTGATTGGCTGCCATCGCTACTGGCTGAGATGTCGCCCACGAAAACATCACCGACCGCGAGCGCCTTATCGTCACCGACATATGCCCGGCGATGTGCCGCCGTCAGTTCGCGCGACACCTGCTCACGCGATACGCCTTGCTTGATGCGCACAACGCCCTGCAACCACTGCGCATCCCATGCGTGCGTCCAATCGTTTGTAATGCGCGCGCCGAAAATGCTTGCGGGAGCCCAGTAGTCCACATGGCCAAGATCGGCGCCCGTGAAACCGCGCGGCGTCACTCCAACGACTGTGTAGATCTCGTCATCAATCACCACCTGTTTGCCCAACACGTCCGCTTTGCCGCCAAATTGCGACTGCCACGATCCGTAGCTCAGTACGATGACGTGTTGCGGTGCACTGGTCGCGTTTTCGGCCTCGTTGAAGAATCGGCCAAGTTGCGGCCGAACTCCCAGCAAGGGAAAGAAGTTGGCGGCCGCCATTCCTACTCGCACCGACTGTGCATCTGCGCCCCGCCCTTCAACTCTGTCGTTTACCGCGTACTGTGCAATTCCGTCAATGACGTTGGTACTACCTTTAAGGGCGTCGAACTCCACGTGACCGAACGAGGGGGTGGTGAACGCATTGATTCCTTTTGGATGTGTAGTGACGAACAAGCGCGCAATGTTATCGGCGTCAGCGATATGTTCAGGCCCGCGAATCAACAGCTTGTCGGCAATGCCGTACATCGCCGCATTTGCGCCAATGCCCAACGCCAGTGTGAGCACAACAAATATTGTGAACGAAGGCGTGCGTACGAGTCCACGAGCAGCGAAGCGAATATCACGCAGTAGCGAATCCATAGGAGAATTCCTCGTTTTCGTCACAAGTTGGCGCGCATCGATGCGGGCTTCTGCGCGCAAGTCAGCGTGTAGTGCAGCAACGGTCGCGACGGCATCGATTGCTGCGCGACATTGATTTGTGAACGATGGCCGGTCACGCTGAACGGACCGCGCTGTCTGCAACAGCTCTTCGCCAAACCGTTCGCGAAATTCGCGCGGTGACAGTAGCAACAACAATCGATAGAGTCGCTGCATCATGCGAGCCTCGGCTTTTTACCGTCGGCAATCAGTCGGGCAGCGCGCACCAGCCGAGACATGCGAGCGACTTCGGCCGAGACTACTGAATCACCAAGTGCAGTGAGCGTGTAATAGCGCCGGCGCTCATCATCGCTTTCCTCGTCACGTGGCGCAGCGCATTCGTCAATCAGTCCATCGCGAAGCAGCGTGCGCAGCATGCGATACAGCGCGCCGGTTTGCAGCACTACCTGATGATCGGAACGTTCGTCAACGTCGCGAATGATGCCGTAACCGTGCAGCGGTTGCGACGAGAGTGCGAGCAGCACCAGTAACACGTCTGACTTGAGCGGCAGAAATTCTTCTGCACTTTGAGATCGGGCCATGGCCGCAATGTAGAACAACTACGGACACTTTGTCCATAGTGGAGTTTGGTGAACTCGTCAATGAAAACACAGTGTTCGTCCCTCAAATAAAAGCGCCGAATGTCATCAGACACCCGGCACTTTGAAACGGTTCGATGCGAATGATGTCAGTCGCTGCGGAGTGCTGTCATCGGACTGACGCGACCGGCTTGTAACGCGGGAATCAGCGATGCGAGCACGGCTGTGATAAGCATGACAGTTGCAACAGAACCAAACACGAACGGGCTGGCCAACGAAGTTTCGTAGACAATCGAGGAGATGTATCGCACAAGGCCGATCGATGCGAGCACACCGACACCCAATCCGATGAGTACCGTGTTAATGCCCTGACGCACAATCATCAACACAATTGTTTGCCTTGCGGCACCCAATGCTGACCGAATGCCAAGTTCATGCATGCGCCGACGCACGCCGTATGCCATGATGCCGTACAACCCAACGGCCGCGACCGTGAGGCCGAGTGCCGCGAGAATCGCAAACAGAAACGCACCCAGTTT